>DATLGH010000090.1 GCA_035540635.1 Egibacteraceae bacterium
GTCGCTGGGGTCGCGCCGGGGACCGGGGCGCCTGCCGGTGCGGAGCGCCTCGGGGGGCTCGTGCTGCCCGGGCTCGTGAACGCGCACAGCCACGCCTTCCAGCGGGCGCTGCGCGGGCGCACCCAGGCCGGCCGGGGCAGCTTCTGGACGTGGCGGGAGCAGATGTACGCGCTGGCAGCCCGCCTCGACCCCGACCGCGCCCGCGCACTGGGCCGCGCCGCCTTCGCGGAGATGGCGCTCGCCGGGTTCACCACGGTGGGGGAGTTCCACTACGTCCACCACGACGCCGGCGGCCGGCCCTACGCGGAGGAGAACGCAATGGGCGCCGCGCTCGTGGAGGCGGCCCGCGACGCCGGCCTGCGCATCTGCCTGCTCGACGCCTGCTACCTCACCGGCGGCATCGGCGTGCCGCTCGACGGCGTCGCGCGGCGCTTCGGCGACGGCGACGCCAACCGCTGGGCCGAGCGCGCCGAGGCTCTTCACGCCACCTACGCCGGGGCGGATGACGTCGTGGTCGGCGCGGCCGTCCACTCCGTGCGGGCCGTCCCCCGCGAACAGGTCCCCACGGTCGCCGCATGGGCCGAAGGTCATGGCGTGCCGCTGCACGCCCACGTGTCGGAGCAGCGCGCGGAGAACGTCGCCTGCGGCAAGGCCTACCGGCTCACACCGACCCGGGTGCTCGCCGACGCGGGGGCGCTCGGGCCCCTGACGACGGCCGTGCACGCCACGCACCTGACGGCCGGCGACATCGCCTGCCTCGGCGACGCCCACACGCACGTGTGTCTGTGCCCCACCACGGAGCGCGACCTCGCCGACGGCGTCGGGCCCGCCGCCCGGCTGCGGGACGCCGGCGCGCCGCTCACGCTCGGAACCGACAGCCACGCGGTCGTCGACGCGTTCGCCGAGGCGCGGGGCGTCGAGCACCATCTGCGCCTCGTCACCGGCCGCCGCGGCCACCTGCGCCCCGCCGCCCTCCTCGCGGCCCTCACCGCCGACGGGCAGGCGAGCGTCGGCTTCGCCGACGCGGGGCGCATCGAGGCGGGCGCGCGGGCCGACCTCGTCGCCGTGCGCCTCGACTCGGTCCGCACGGCCGGCGCGGACCCCGCCACGGCCGCGGACATGGTCGTGTTCGCCGGCGCCGCAGCCGACGTGACCGACGTCGTCGTCGACGGCCGCCGGGTGGTCCGCGACGGCGTCCACGCCCTCGGTGACGTGGGCCGCCTGCTCGCCGACGCGGTTGCGGACGTCCAGCGCGACGACGCCCCGTGAACCCCGCCCGCCCCGCACGCCCGGCGGCCAGCCCGCGGGGCGCGGAGTGAGCACGACGCTGTTCGACCGCATCGGCCAGCTCGTCACCTGCGCCCCGGAGCTCGGCGACGGCTCGCCCCTGGGGCTCGTCGGCGAGGCCGCGCTCGTCGTCGAGGAAGGACGCGTCGCGTGGGTCGGCGCGGCGGCGGGCGCCCCGGCCGCCGACGAGCGCGTCGCCGTCGGCGGGCGGTGCGTGCTTCCCGGCTTCGTCGACAGCCACGCGCACCTCGTATTCGCCGGCGACCGTTCCGAGGAGTTCGCTGCCCGCATGGCGGGGCGGCGCTACACCGCCGGGGGGATCGCGCGCACGGTCGCGGCCACGCGCGCGGCGGACACCGAGACGCTCGCGTCGGTCACCGCCCGCCTCGTCGACGAGATGGCCCGGCAGGGCACGACGACCGTGGAGATCAAGTCCGGCTACGGCCTGTCCGTCGAGCACGAAGCCCGCTGTCTGGCCGTCGCCCGACGCCACACCGACGAGACGACCTTCCTCGGCGCCCACGTCGTCCCGCCGGAGCACGCGGGGGACCCGGACGGCTACGTCGCCCTCGTCGCCGGCCCGATGCTCGAGGCGTGCGCGCCCCTGGCGCGATGGGTCGACGTGTTCGTCGAGCAGGGCGCGTTCGACGCGGACCAGGCCCGCGCGGTCCTCCGCGCCGGCGCGGCCCACGGTCTGGGCGCCCGGGTCCACGCCAACCAGCTCGGGCCCGGCCCCGGCGTCCGGGTCGCCTGCGAGGTCGGGGCGGCTTCCGCCGACCACTGCACTCACCTCGACGACGGCGACGCCGCCGCGCTCGCCGACGCGGGGGTCGTCGCGACGCTGCTGCCGGCGGCGGAGTTCTCCACCCGCTCGCCCTATCCGGACGCCCGGCGGCTGCTCGACGCGGGCGTCGTCGTGGCCCTCGCGACGGACTGCAACCCCGGCAGCTCCTACACGACGTCGATGCCCTTCGCCATCGCCCTCGCGGTGCGCGAGATGGGCCTTTCGCCGGCCGAGGCCGTGTGGGCCGCCACCGCAGGCGGCGCCCGGGCCCTGCGCCGCGACGACGTCGGCACCCTGCGCCCCGGCGCCGCCGCCGACCTCGTCGTCCTCGACGCGCCGTCGCACGTGCACCTCGCCTACCGTCCCGGCGTGCCCCTCGCCGCGGCGGTGTGGCGCGGGGGCCGCCGGATCCACTGAGGGCGGCGACTTACCCCTGTCCGCCCTCCCCGGCGTCGAGCCGGCGCACGAGGGTCACCGGCGCGACGCAGCGGTAGGCGTCGGCGACGATGCCGGCGACCTCCTGCCAGTCCGGGGCGACGTCGAGCCGCAGCCCGATCCAGCCGCGGTGGCCGACGTAGGGCGGACGGAAGAAGCGCTCCGGCTCGGCTTCGACCATCTCCTCCTGCACGCCCGGCGGCGCGGGGCAGACGAGGGCGAGGCGCCCGTCGCCGTGGTGGTCGTCGGTGAGGTAGCACAACGTCCGCTTGCCGCGTACGAAGAACGTCACGGCGCCGTGGCTGACCCGCTCCGTCACCTCCGGCATCCCCCCGCAGATGCCGCGCAACCGGTCGGTCGCGGCGGCGACGTCGGCGTCGCTGTACGGCAGCTGGTCCCGGGCCGTGGGCTGCATCGCCGACCGAGTATCCTACCCGCAGCGTGCGCAGTCGACGGCGCGGGGGCGTCGGCGGCCCAGCACCCGCGAACGCGCACAGAAACGGGTGGCCCGCGAACAGGGGTGCCAGGCACGCACCGCATGCCCGGGATCACCCTGAGGATGACGCGGTCCCGACACCGGCCCACTCCACAGCCGTGGAGGGCGACCACCAGAGGGTCGCGACCTCCCGCGCTCCGGGGGGCGGGAAGCGGTCCAAGAGCGTGCGGATCTCCGGGTCCCGCTCGGGCCCGACGCAAAGGCGTCGGCGCACCATGGCGACGAGGTGCTCCTCGTCGTGGTCGCGCCACGGGCGCTCCCAGCGCTCCACCGCGACGTCGTAGCCGAGCTCGCGGGCGACCTCCGCGGCGTCCGACGCGGTCGGCCCGTCCGGGCGGTGCAGCCCGTGCAGGTGCTGCCAGTACGGGTTCATCCAGGAGACAGGGTGCTCCTCGGTGAGCTCGACCACGACCCGCTGGCGGGCGTGATCGTTCAGGGCCCGCAGGAACGGCCCGGCGTCGGGCGCGTTGTAGAGCACGTTGTGGCAGACGACGACGTCGACGGGGGGAGCGCGGTCCGCGACCTCGGGCCAACGGCCCTCGACGAGCAGATGCCCGGCTCCCTGTGCCGCTGCGCGCTCGGCGAACGCCGCGAGCATGTCGGGGCTCTCATCGACCCCGACGAGGAGACTCGCGGGCGGCACGAGGGGCAGGCTGGCCGCCCCCCCGCCGCAGCCGACGTCGAGCACGCTGCCGCCCACGGGTAGCGCCTCGAGGGCAACGCGCCGCGAGGGCGTGTACCGGGTCACCGCGTCGTCCGCGATGCGGGCGAACAACCCGACGTCGAAGCCATAGGGGGGCTCCGGCGCCTGAGCGAGGATCTCCTCGGGCAGGGCCCACGCCGCGAGCGCGTCGGCCCAACGCCGCGCGGCCGGGCCGTGCTCCTGCGGGGACGGTGTCGTGGTCATGACCGGCGACTCTACCGGCAGGCCGCCGGGTAGGACGCCGGCACCCCGCCACCCCGCGGAGCCCTATCCTCCCGCCGGTGAACCCGACCTGCGTGACCTGGAGGCGGTCACCGCGCTGCTGCTCGGGTGAGCGGCTACGGCCGGGCGACGCCGAGGAGCACGGCCGCCATGTCGTCGCGCGGCCTGCCGCCCTGGAAGTCGACGACCTCGTCGACGACCGCCTTCGCGACCTCGGTCGCCGGCCGCCCCCGTCGGGCGTGAAGCGCGCGCTCGAGGCGCTCCTCCCCGAAGAACTCCCTGCCACGACGCCCCTCGACGAGACCGTCGGTGTAGCAGAACAGCGCCTCGCCCGGCTCGAGGACGAGCGTGGTGTCGGGCAGCACCGGATCATCCAGGACCCCGAGCAGGGTCCCCGCCTCACCCACCGGGCCCGTCCCCTCCTCCCGGACGAGGATCGGCAACGGATGCCCGCCGCTTGCGATCGTCGCGTGCACCCGGCCCTCGCCGTCGCGCTGCACGCAGAGGTACACGACGGTGCAATGGCGCTCAACGGCGTTGTTGCGCAGCAGGGCGGCGTTCAGCGTGGCGAGCACGACGCTCGGGCGGTGGCTGCCCATCGCGGCGGCGCGAATGGTGTAGCGGGCCAGCGCGGTGACCGCCGCCGCCACGGCGCCCTTGCCGCAGACGTCGCCGACGGCGACGGCCCAGCCCCCGTTGCCCGTCTCGAAGACGTCGTAGAAGTCTCCGCCGACCTCGTCGCCCCGCCCCGCGGGCCGGTAGGCCGCACCGACGTCGAGCCCGGGGATCACGGGAGGCGCGGGCGGGATGAGGCTCGCCTGGAGCGTCTCCGCGAGCACCCGCGCGCGTGCCTCGGACCGCTCGGCGTGCTCCCGGGCGCGGAGCAGCTCCCGCTCGTACTCGCGGCGGTCGCTGGCGTCGAGCACGCTCGTGCGGAGGACGTCGCCGTCCGGCGTGTGCACCCTGATGGCGTTGACGAGCACGGGCAGTCGGCTGCCGTCGGCGCGCACGAGCTCGAAGGCGACCTCGCGGGCCCGCCCCTGCATCGCGAGGAGCGGCGCGTAGTGCGTCTCGTGGTAGATGCGCCCGCCGACGCTGAGCAGGTCGACGAACCGGCGCGCGCCGACGAGCTCGTCGCGCTCGTAGCCGAGCCAGCTCAGCAGTGTCTCGTTGACGCGGATGATCGTCCCGTCCGGCAGCGTCGACAGGTAGCCGCACGGCGCGTGCTCGTAGAGGTCCTCCGCGTTCTCCGCGGGCACGACCGGCACCGCCACCTCCTCCTCGGGCGCGGGCCGGCTGCTCATGCCCGCGGGGAGGCGAGGAACGCCTTCATCGCCGCGACGGTCTCGTCGGGCGCGCTGAGGTTCGGGCAGTGTCCGGTGGCGGACATGCGCACGTACTCGCTCACCGGGAGGTGCTCGTGCACGTACTCGCCGACGGACTCGGGGGCGATCACGTCCGCCGAGCACTGGAGCACGAGCGCGGAGGTGCGGACCTGCGGCAGGTCCGTGCGGTTGTCGCTCAGGAACGTCACGCGGGCGAAGCGGCGCGCGATGTCGGGGTCCGTGCGGCAGAAGCTGTTCGTGAGCTCCTCGCCGAGCTCGGGCCGGTCCGTGTTGCCCATGATCACCGACGCCATGGCGCTCGACCAGCCGAGGTAGTTGCTGTCGAGCGACTCGAGGAGCTCGTCGATGTCGGCCCGGCTGAACCCGCCGGTGTAGCCCTCGTCGTCGATGTAGCACGGCGACGGGCTGACGAGCACGAGGCGGGAGAAGCGCTCGGGCTCGGCGATCGCCGCGAGCACGCCGATCATCGCGCTCACCGAGTGCCCGACGAAGATGACCCGTTGCAGGTCGAGCTCCTCGCAGATCACCAGGACGTCGCGCGCGTAGCCGTGCAGCGACCAGTACCGCGCGGGGTCGTAGGCCGACAGGTCCGAGCCGCCCGCGCCGACGTGGTCGAAAAGCACGATGCGGTAGTCGTCGGCGAACGCCGGGGCGACGAACCGCCACATGTGCTGATCGCACCCGAAGCCGTGCGCGAACAGCATCGGCTGGCCGTCCGCACGACCGGAGATGGTCACGTTGTTGCGCGCTCGGACGTCCATGACGAGGTCTCCTACCTTTCGACGACCGGTCAGCCGCCCTCGAACGTGAACAGCTCCACCGCCACCGCCGCGTCGCAGCCAACCGTCGTGCCGGCGTCCGCGAGCAACCAGCGCAGGAACTCGGGGTCGCCCATGGGATGGTCCCCGAGCGCCTCGAGGTAAACCCTGTGCTCGGCGAGGGAGGCGACCGCGAGATCCACCGTGTCGCTCACGTCGATCGCGTGACGCGCCTGCGGCGAACCGGCGACCATGACCCTGCGCGCCTTGTGCGCCTCCCCGCCGACCCGGGGGAAGATCCAGCGGTTGCCGGCGTCGGCGACGGCGTCGATGACCGCCGCGCCGACAGCCCGGTGGTCCGCGGAGTTGAGCGCCCCCGCCTGACCCCAGGTCTCCCGGTGGTTGATCGTCACGACGGTGTCGGGGCGGTGGCGGCGGATGGCCGCCGCGAAGTCCCGGCGCAGCTCCGGGCCGTACACGAGCACGCCGTCGGCGTGGTCGAGGAACTCCACGACATCCACGCCGACCACCGCGGCGCTGCGCTGCTGCTCCGCGACGCGCAGCGGCCCGCACTCGTCGGGCGCGAGCCCGTCGATTCCCGCCTCCCCGCGCGTGGCGAGCAGGTAGACGACCTCGTGGCCCTCACGGGTCCATCGTGCGACGGCGGCGGCCGGCCCGTACTCGAGGTCGTCGGGGTGCGCCGCGATTGCGAGCACCCGCCCGACGTCCCCCTCGAACAGCTCCCGTTCGGGCCCCGACGAGCCTTCCATGGTCGACCTCCCGGGTCCCCGTGCCCCACGCATCGGGACGACCCAGACTACGGTCCGCCGAGCGCTGCGTGCGAGGGTATCGGCACATGCGCCGCTTCGCCCGGTGCACCGCGTCGAGGCGGATTCGACGTCCACCCTGCGCGAGGAGCTATGGGGAGCGGGCACTCGCTGCGGCGCCCGCCGCGAGGCCTCAAGGCTCGTCGTACGTCGGATTCCACATCACCCGGCGAACCGATGGTTGCGGAGCGCCGCGCCCGGAAACGGTAGAGTGGCAGCGTCGCAACGGACCGTCGATCCCTGCGGGGGTCCGGTCAAAGGTCCGGGTCGACGCGAACCGGCAAGGCGTGCGGGAGCCGCCCGACGACGAGCTACGGGGCCTGCCGGTCGGATGGCGTCGCGGTCGCCCGCGTGCAGGGGCGTCCGCGGTGGACGGCTGACGCGCGGCCGGCTCGGCCGGCTGGAAAGAGGGAAGACCGATCAGCACGAGCACGCAGTCAAACCCGCTCACGGCGCGCGAGTTCCGGCGGCTTGCGCAGGCGCACGTCGACGGGTGCGCCTCCGACGCCGACGTCGCCGCGCTCGAGGCGCACGAGGACGATTGGATCTTCGCCCTCGAGGAGCTGCTTCGCGACGCCGAAGCGGCACTGGAACGGGTCCGCGCGAACGTCACCGGTCCGGAGCGCGAGCTCGTGCTCGCCGACTTCACCGATGAGCGCGACCGGATCGACGCCGCGCTCACCGCGCTGGCCGGTGAGCACGAGCCCGAGCCGGAGCCCGCGCACCGGTCCGCGCGGCGGACACCGGTCGAGCCGCCCCCGTCCGACGAGCCGGCCATCGCGGGGCTCCAGCTGTCGTGGTCGCCCGGCCACGTCATCGCCTGGGCCGCCGGCGCGGCGGCCGAAGCCGATGCCGTCGAGGCGGTCCGTGCCCGGCTGCACGCCGCAGCCGCGACCGACGCCTGGGCCGGCGCGCCTCCCGTGACCCTGCCCGGCGGCGGGAAGGCCGAGGCGGTGGCGGCACCGCTGACCTCCGTGCTCGGGTGGCTTGTCGCCCTCGACTCCACCGCCGGTGACGAGTCCCTTGGGGCGAGCGCGACCTGGCTCGGTCTCGCGGCTGCGCTCGCGGTCCGCCTCGTCGCCCAGGGCCGCATGGTCCCGCAGCTCGAGAAGGTCGCCGGCAAGGCCGAAGGAAACGGCCGCGCCGGTCGCTCGGCGTTCGCCGTGCGCTGGGCGCCGGCCCTGATCGACGGGGACGAGCTCGCGGCGCTGGCCCGGTCTCGCCCCGGGTCGGTCGCGGCCGTGCACGGCGCCGGCCAGGACCCCCGGGCCTTCACCGAGGCCGTAGTCGGCGACTTCATCGACGCGATCTGCCGGGACGCCGCGGCGCGCGTGGAGGTTCCGGCGCCCCCACCCGACCCGCGCTCCGACCAGGAGCTCGCCGAGGCCTTCCTCGCCCGTCTCGACGGGACGGCGTTCTCCGCCTCCGAGCAGCGCGCAGGCGAGCTCAGCCGTGGACTCGCGCGCTGGGCACGGCCCCTCACCGGGCATGGCCGGCCCCGGCTCGTCGTGCAGCTCGACCCACCCGACGAGGGTGACGTCTGGCATCTGCAGACGCTCCTCGGGGAGGACGGGGAGCGCCCGACGCGGGTGGAGGCGGCCATGTCGACGGTGTCGTCGAGGCGGCGTGAGGGCATCAAGCGTGAGCTCGAGCGCCTCGAGGCGCTCTACCCGCCGCTGCTGCGCGGCAAGGCCTCCCGGCGGGGCGAGGTGGCGCTGAGCCAGGACGAGGCCTGGGACCTCATGACCGGCACGGGACCGGTGCTCGTGGCCGCCGGCTTCGACGTGCGGGTGCCTCCCCTGTCCCGCCGCAAGCCCTCTCCGGGGCTGCGCCTCACCTCCACGCAGGCTCAGGACACGGCGGTCGGGGCCCAGCAGCTCACGAGCGTGCGCTGGTCGGCGGTTTTCGACGACGTCGAGCTCACCGCCGCGGACATCACCCGGCTCGCGGCCGAGGCCCGCCCGCTCATCAAGGCCCACGGCCGCTGGGTCGAGCTCGACCACGCCGACCTCGAGGCCGCCGCGGCCGCGCTCGCCGAGCGGGCCGACCGCACCCGCCTCACCGGGGCGGAGATGCTCCGCCACGCGCTCGGCCTCGACGGGCCGTCCCTGCCCGGCGGCATCAGCGTGGCCGGCGACGGGTGGGCGGCCGATCTCATCCGCAGCGCCGGCAGGATCGCCGAGCATCCGTCGACCAACCCGCCCGGCTTCGCGGGTGAGCTGCGCGGCTACCAGGCCGAGGCGCTCGCGTGGTTGGAGTTCATCGCCCGCGCCGGCCTCGGCGGGTGCCTGGCGCTCGACATGGGCCTCGGCAAGACCCCCGTCATGCTCGCGCACCTGCGCGCGACCGCGGGCGGCAACCCCGCGCTCGTCGTCGCACCGCCGGCGGTCGTCGGCAACTGGGCCGCCGAAGCGCGCCGGTTCGTCCCCGACCTCCGCGTGGTCGTGCACCACGGGTCGAACCGCGCCGAGCGGCCCGACATCGCGGCCGAGGTGGCCGACGCCGACCTCGTCATCACCACCTACGGCACCGCGGTGCGCGACATCGACGCGCTCGAGGACGTCGCGTGGGACACGCTCGTGCTCGACGAGGCGCAGGTCGTGAAGAACCCCACGAGCGACACCGCCCGGCAGCTGCGGCGGCTGGCGGCACGAACCCGTGTCGCCCTCACCGGCACGCCGATCGAGAACGGCCTCGGCGACCTGTGGGCGCTGCTCGACTTCACGAACCCCGGGCTCGTCGGGGACCGTGCGACGTTCGTCGCGCAGCTGTCCCGGCGGGGCGACGCCCGCAGCACCGCCGAGCTGGCGCTGCGCACGCTGAACGGCGTGCTCGTGTTCCGCCGGACGAAGGCGGAGCCACTCATCGCCGCCGAGCTGCCCGACCGGATCGACGTGCTCGACCACTGCCCCATGACCCCCGAGCAGGTCGGGCTGTACCAGGCGGTGCTCGACGACCTCGTGGCGGCGAGCGCGGAGGAGGGGCCGCCGCGGAAGGGCGCGGTGCTCGCCGCGATCACCGCCCTGAAGCAGATCTGCAACCACCCCGCCGGCTACGTCGACCGGGACGGACCGCTCGCGGGCAGGTCGGGCAAGCTCGCCCGCCTCGAGGAGCTTGTCGACAGCGCGTTCGAGGCGGGGGAGCGGGTGCTCGTCTTCACCCACTTCGCCTCCTGGGGGGAGCGCCTCGCCGCGCACCTCACCGAACGGACGGGGCTGCCTATCGCGTGCTACCACGGCGGCCTCGCGCGCGGCCCGCGCGACCGCATGGTGCGTGACTTCCAGCAAGGCGACGGGCCGGGCGCGCTCGTCCTGTCCCTGAAGGCCGGTGGGACGGGGCTCAACCTGACCGCCGCGAGCCACGTCGTGCTGTACGACCGCTGGTGGAACCCCGCGGTGGAGGACCAGGCGCGCGACCGGGCGTGGCGCATCGGCCAGACCCGCACGGTGGTGTGCCACCGCCTCGTGTGCCCCGGCACCGTCGACGAGCGGGTCGAGGAGGTCGTGGCCGGCAAGCGCCGCATCGCCGACCTCGTGCTGCCCGAGTCCACTTCGATCGACGACCTGCAGAGCGACCAGCTGCGGGCCGCGCTCGGTCTCGACCCCGACGCGCTGCTCACCGACGACACCGTCTCCGACGGGCCGCACGCGGGGGTGGCCGCATGAGCCGCTCGCGCAAGCAGCAACCGGCCCAGCGCGCACGGGGGGACCGGCGCCGCCGCGGTGCAGGCGGCAAGCGGCGCGCCGACGAGAACGTCGCGGGCTTCTGGGGCGCGCCGTCCCAGCTGCCGCCCGCGCGCCACGACGTGCGGATCACCGACGTGCCCGCCGCCACCGTGCGCTCACTCGGTCCGCCGCCACTGCCCGGCCACGAGGTGGTGGCCGAGCACTACTTCGCGGCGGTGTACGACCGGGCGGTCGCGCTCGCCGGCGCGCTCGCGGCCGTTGGCGGGCTCATCGAGCCCGACGAGCTCGTCGACCGCGACGGGGACTGAGCGGGGGGCTGGCGCTCGGGACGTCGCCGGTGCACGATGGGAGGCCGCGTCCCTGCGCACCTGTGCTGGAGGCCTCGACATGCGCGCCCGACTCGGCTCCTGGGCCCCGCTCACCGCGCTCATGCTCGCGCTCGCCGGCTGCGGCGAGACGGCGCCCGACGAGCCGGGCGCCGCACCGGCGGGGGGCACCATCACGTTCTGGGACGGCCAGTGGGAGAGCCTCGACGTCAACAACGCCATCGCGGCGTTCGTCCTCGAGCACGGCTACGGCTACGACACCGAGACGGTCGTGCTCGCCGCGCCGGTCATGGAGCAGGCGCTGCCCCAGGGCGACATCGACGTGGTCATGGAGCTGTGGGCGGTCAACCGCGTCGAGTGGTACGAGCAGGTGATCGCGGAGGGCACGGTGATCGACATCGGACCCGTGCTCGAGCGCGCGACGCAGGGCTACTACGTGCCCCGCTTCGTGATCGAGGGTGACGACGCGCGCGGCATCGAGCCGGCGGCCCCCGACCTCGAGTCGGTCTTCGACCTGCCCGACTACGCCGACGTGTTCGCCGACCCCGAGGACCCCGGCCGGGCCGCGCTCGTCAACTGCCCGCCTGACTGGGAGTGCGCGGCCATCACCGAGGTGAAGTTCGCCGCCTACGGGCTGCTCGACGACGTGAACATCCGCAGCCCCGGGTCGCCTGGGGCCCTGGACGCGGAGCTGGTGGGAGCCTACGAGCGCGGCGAGCCGGTCGTCGGCTACTACTGGGAGCCGACGGCGCTCATGGGCCGCTTCGACTTCGTGCAGCTCGACGAGCCCGAGTGGACCGAGGAGTGCGAGGCCGCCAACGAGCAGGCCCGCGAGCAGGGGCTCGCGTCCGCCGACGTGCCCGCGCCCGCCGACGTGCCCGAGGAGGCGGGTTGCGGCTTCCAGACGCACCCGGTAACCAAGGGCATCCACGCGGGCCTGCAGGAGCGCGCCCCCGAGGCGGTCGAGTTCCTCGAACGCATGGAGGTGGGCACAGACCCGTTGAACGAGGCCGGGGCGTTCATCGTCGAGCACGACGCCGACGCGCAGGACGCGGCGCTGTGGTTCTTCGAGAACTACGACCACTGGAGGGACTGGCTCGACGGAGAACCCCTCGAACGCGTCGAGGGGGCGCTGCGCGACGCCGGCGTGGACGTGTGAGTTCGTGCGAGGCTGGTGGGCCGTCGTGGCGCCGCGCGTGGCTGGCGCGACAAAGGGAGGCCGGAGATGGACCTCGGCTGGCTGACGGAGTTCCCCGAAGAGCTGCGCCTACCGCTGGCGGACTGGGTCGACCGCCTCGTCGCCTTCCTCCTCGCGCACTTCGGTGAGCTGTTCGCCGCCATCCGTTCGGCCATCCTGTTCGTGCTCCTGCCCATCGAGCGGGCCCTGCTCGCCTTGCCATGGAGCCTCGTCGTCGTGCTCCTCGCCGTCGCGGCGTGGCGGGCCGGGGGGTGGCGGCTCGCCGCCGGCGTCACGATCGGGCTCGTCGCGATCGCCTCGTTCGGCACCTGGACCGCGACGATGATCACCGCCGCGATCGTCGTCACCGCGGTCGTCGTGGCGGTGACCACCGGCATCCCGCTCGGCATCGCCATGGCCCGCAGCGCCCGGGTGAGTGCGCTCATGCGCCCCGTGCTCGACTTCATGCAGACCCTGCCGAGCTTCGTCTACCTCGTCCCCATCGTCATGCTCTTCCGGATCGGCCGGGCCCCAGCGCTCATCGCCGTGCTCGTCTACGCCATCCCTCCGGTCATCCGGCTCACCGAGCTCGGCATCCGGCAGGTGCCCGGTGAGACCGTGGAGGCGGCTGCGGCGTTCGGTTCGACACCGGCGCAGATGCTGCGCAAGGTCGAGCTGCCGCTGGCGTTCCCGACGATCATGGCGGGGGTCAACCAGACGACGATGATGGCCCTCGCCATGGTCATCGTCGCCTCGCTCGTCGGAGCGCCGGGACTCGGCGAGGTGGTCCTTCGCGGGCTCGGGCGCCAGGACGTCGGGCTCGCGTTCGTCGGTGGGATCGCGATCGTCATTCTCGCCATGGTCATGGACCGCATGACGCAGGCGTTCGCCGGGGGCTCGGGCGTGGCGAGGCGGAGCACGGGAGCGTGAGCGGGCAGCCGAAGATCGTCGTGCGCGGGCTCTCCAAGGTCTTCGGCCCGCATCCCCGCCGGGCGCTCGAGCTGCTCGCAGAAGGCTGCACGAAGGAGGAGATCCTGCGGCGCACGGGAAGCACGGTCGGGGTGGTCGACGCGAGCTTCGACGTGCACGACGGCGAGACCTTCGTCGTCATGGGCCTGTCGGGCAGCGGCAAGTCGACGCTTGTCCGGTGCATCAACCGACTCGTCGAGCCCACTGCGGGCAGCGTGCTCATCGACGGCGACGACGTGGTGCGCATGGGCGCCTCCGGCCTGCGCGACCTCCGACGCCGCAAGGTCGCCATGGTCTTCCAGCACTTCGCGCTCCTGCCGCACCGGGACCTCCTCGGCAACGTCGCCTACGGGCTCGAGGTGCAGCGCATCGCCCGCGACGAGCGGGAGCGTCGCGCCCGCGAGGCGCTCGCGCTTGTCGGGCTGGCCGGCTGGGAGTCGAGCCTGCCCGACGAGCTGTCCGGCGGGATGCAGCAGCGGGTCGGCCTTGCTCGGGCGCTCGCCACGGACCCCGACATCCTCCTCATGGACGAGCCCTTCTCCGCCCTCGACCCGCTCATCCGCCGGGAGATGCAGGACGAGCTCATCGACCTGCAGAGCAGGATCGATAAGTGCATCGTGTTCATCACGCACGACCTCGACGAGGCGCTGAAGCTCGGCGACCGCATGGCGATCATGCGGGAGGCCAGGATCGTGCAGGTCGGTCGTCCCCAGGAGATCCTCCGCCACCCCGCCGACGACTACGTCGCCTCGTTCGTCCAGGACGTCGACGCGTCACGGGTGCTGGTCGCCCGTGACGTCATGACCGACGTCGGAGACGTCGTGCGCGGGGGTCACGCACCCGACGTCGCGCTGCGCATGATGCAGCGCGCGAGCCGGTCGAGCGCGTACGTCACCGACGCGGAGGGCAGGTTGCTCGGACTGCTCACGGCCGACACCGCGGCCGAGGGGCGCAGGGCGCAGGTCGACGCGGTGCGCGACCTGCCCCTCGATGGGTACGCGGCGACGCCGCCCGACACGGCCCTGCGTGCGCTCATCCCCATGGCGGCGGAGGAGCCCTACCCCATCGCGGTCGTCGACGCCCAGGGCAAGCTCGTCGGCATGGTCCCCCGGGTCGCGCTGCTGCGGGGACTCGTCGGAACCGAGCCGCCAGCGGCGGGCAGCGCGCAGCCCGCCGGGATCACCCGAGGGGAACGATGACCCTCAGCGGCGGACCCGGCGCTGCACCGGCTCAGCGGGTCGTGAGCCCGCCACGACGACGAGGCCGTCGAGCAGCCGCCGGGTGACCGCGGCGATGTCGTCGACCGCCCTGTCGAACACCGCCGCGTTCGCCTTCGACGGGGCGCGGTAGCCGCTGACCTTGCGCACGTACTGGAGCGCGGCGTCGCGCACCTCGGTGTCGCTCGCCGGTGGTTGCGCTCCGCGCAGCTGCTGGATGCTTCGGCACATTGCACAACCTTAACCGCGTGTCCCGGTCGGAGGGCCGGACCTTCGGACACGTCCGCGGCCGTCAAGCGCGCGCCCCGATCGGCCGATACCGCTCCCAGAGGAGAGGGAATCGGCAATGGGACTCGCAAGAAAGCTGCAACCCGGCTCCGCGGGCGGCCTCCATCCGGTCGCGACCCGGCCGGTGGACCTGCTCGAACGTGGAATCGACCAGGGCTGGCAGCGTGCGCAGGGGATGGTCGCTCTGCTGTCGTGGGACGACCTTTCGCAGGCGCTGACGTCCCAGCGCGCCGGACTGATCGACGCGTGGCTCACGCTCACGTCGGTCGGCAACGGCGCGCATCTGCTCGTGGTGCGCGCGGCGTTGCTCGCCACGACCCGCCGGCCCGACGACCGCCGCCTCCACCCTGCCGGCTTCCAGCCGGGTGAGCGGCCGGGGGAGTGGTTCAGGCCGGTCGGACCCCACGACCTCGACGTCATCGTCCGGGTCCTGAAGGGTCCGCTCGAGGTCGCGCACCCGCAGGTCCTGCGGTTCTCGCTCCTCGCTGCGGACGCATCCCCTCTTCGGCTGCTGTTCGGGCCGCTGCGCGAGCAGGCGCGCCGCCCCGTGGCCGCGGGTCCGCACACGCAGACGTGCCCGGCGGGCTCGACGCCGTCCGGTCCGCCCTGCAGGGGCTGCGGCCAGCCGCTGGAGGACCCGGAGAGCGTCGCGCGCGGCTACGGTTCCGTCTGCTGGAAGGCCCTGGTGGGCGGCAGCTCCACCGGCGCCGGCCCGCGCTGACCCGCGGCCCGCGGGCCGGCGGTCAGGAGCCCTCGGGCGAGCCGACCCGGTAGCGGGCGCGGTAGCGCCGCTCGAACCACGCGAGACCCCCCGCGAGCAGCACGAGGACCGCGCCGTCCGGAACGGCCCCCTCGCCTCCCTCGACGGTGCCCCTGCGCGGGAAACCCGTGGAAATCCGCCCCGGCGCGGCCAGCACCTGGGACGGTGCGCCCTCGGGCGGGGCGACGGCCACGCCCGGCGCGGCGATCATCGGGGGCAGCACGCCCGGGGCCTCCCCCTCACCCATGCCGAGGCCACCGAGACCGGTCGCGTAGCCCTGCTGCAACCGCGGCGCACCTGCCGACCCGGCGGACGGCCGCGGAGCAGCGACCGGAGCGGGGGGAACCTCACCACTCGACTGCACACCCGCCTCGGGGGGCGCCGCCTCCGGCGGAGGGGGCCCTGCTTCGCCCGGGGGCGGCTCGCCGGGCGCCGGCTCCTCGCCGGGTGGCGGAGGCGGGTCCTCCGACGGCGGAGGCTCGCCGTCGGGTGCCGGCTGCTCGGGCGACGACTCGGGCGGCGCCGCGGGGGCGTCCTCGTCGGGTTCGACGCCCGGGAGCAGGGTAGACCCCTCCCCCTCCGGTGTCGGCACGGGGACGGTCGCCCCACCACCGATCGGGCCCTGGTGCGAGTCGGCCGCGGCCTGGCCGCCGGTGGCGAGCACCAACGTCAACGCGGCGGCCGCCACGAGCACAAGCAGGTGACGGTCGCTGCCGGATGAGCAGGCGGCCCGCGTGGGATGCGCGGCCGGCGCTTGGAGGGGGGAGGAGCTCCTCCGCGCCCTCGGGAACGACGGCATACAGGTCTTCCTTGGTCGACGGCCGGACCGACGGTACCCGCTTCGCCCGGCAGATGACAACACCCCTTTCCCCGCTCCGAGGTGGCAGGATGTGTGGCGTGGTCGGCCGCGCGGCCGGAGCGGGGGGATATGGGCGAGTACATCTACGACGCGGGCTGGAAGCGGGAGCGCGAACGCCTGCGCAGCCTCGAGGCGACGGCGGACCCCGCGACCCTCGCGGCGTTCGCCGCGGTCGGCGTCGCACCGGGCTGGCGGTGCCTGGAGGTCGGTGCCGGCGGGGGTTCCGTCACGGCGGCGCTCGCCGCCCTCGTCGACCCGGGCGGTACGGTCGTCGCCGTCGACCTCGACACCCGGTTCGTCGAGGCGCTCGATGCGCCGAACGTCGAGGTCCACCGCCTCGACATCACCACCGACCCGGTCCCCGGTGGCCCCTTCGACCTCGTGCACGCCCGCGCGGTCCTCGAGCATCTGCCCTCGCGTGACGAGGTGCTCGCCCGGCTCGCGGCGCTGCTCCGCCCCGGGGGATGGCTCGTGGTCGAGGACGTCGACTTCCTGCTCCCCGTGAACGCCGACCCGGCGGCGGTCGCCGCGCCGACGCCGGAGGTCGCCCGGCGACTGGCGGCGATGTGGCGGGCGAACGCGACGTTCATGGCGACGAGCGGGGTCGACCCCGAGTACGGCCGCTGGCTGCCCTTCCGGCTCGCCGACCTGGGACTCGAGGGCGTGGGAGCCTCGGCCGCCGCGCAGGTGCTGACCCCGACGGCACCGTCGTTCGCAGCGGCCCGCTGGTCACTGGAGCACCTGCGGGGACCGCTCGTCCAGCAGGGCCTCCTGCGCGACGAGGAGGTCGACGCGCTGCTGGACGACCTCCGCCGCCCCGTCAGCGGGTGGGGGCCGCTGTTCGTGACCGCGTGGGGGCGGAAGCCCCCGGTTGCGGCCGCCTAGGCGGGCTGCCAGCAGGTTGGCGAGCGGGAAAGTTCCCCGCACGGTGTGTATCACCGGGGGGTGGACGCTGCTCAAGTAGACAGTGAGTCCGACCGGTTGGGCGGGGGGAGCCGGCCGGCGGGGGACTCGCAGGCGG
>DATLGH010000091.1 GCA_035540635.1 Egibacteraceae bacterium
TCACGGGGAGAGGGTACCGGAGGCGCGTTGCGGCCTCACACGACGTTGCCCTCGCGCAGATGGTCGGGCAGGCCGGCACCACCCGGCTCGCCGGCACCACCCCGGGCGCCGGCGGCGACCTTCGCGTACCACTCCTCCGCCGACTCGACGATGTCGTCGTTGCTCTTGCCGGCCGGCACCATCGGGAACACCTTTTCGGTGACGTCGACCCGGAAGTCCACGAGCGTGGGGGTGTCCCCGACGGCGAGCGCCTTGTCGACGGTCGCCTCGACGTCCTCGGGCTTGTCGCAGCGGAAACCGGGCATCCCGAAGGCGTCGGCGAGCTTGACGAGGTCCGGAACGTAGCCGAGGTGGACCTGGGAGTAGCGCTCAGCGTAGAAGAGCTCCTGCCACTGGCGGACCATGCCGAGGGAGCCGTTGTTGATCACGCAGAAGACGACGGGCACGCCCTCGGTCTTGGCCGTGGCGAGCTCCTGGAGGGTCATCTGGAAGCTGCCGTCGCCGTCGATGGCGACCACGGTCGTCTCGGGGCGGCCCACCTTCGCGCCGATCGCGGCCGGCACGCAGAACCCCATCGTGCCGAGCCCGCCGGAGTTGATCCAGGTGCGGGGGCGCTCGTAGCGGATGTGCTGCGCGGCCCACATCTGGTGCTGGCCGACGCCCGTGACGACGATGCCCTGACCCGCGAGCTTGCGGCCGATGGCGGCGATGACCGTCTGGGGCTTGAGGGGACCGTCGGGCTGCTGTTCGCAGCGCAGCGGATGCGCCTGCTGCCAGTCGCGCAGGGTCTCCCACCAGCCGGAGAGGTCGGCCGGGTCGGCGCCCTCGTCGTAGGCCTCCTGCAGCGCGTCGGCGATCTGCCCGATCACGACGCGGCAGTCACCGACGATCGGCACGTGCGGCTCGCGGTTCTTGCCGATCTCGGCCGGGTCGATGTCGACGTGCACGACCCGTGCCCCGCGGGCGAACGTGGTGAGGTCACCCGTGACACGGTCGTCGAATCGGGCCCCGAGGGCGATGATGAGGTCGGCGCCCTGCATTGCCGTGACCGCGGTCCAGTGGCCGTGCATGCCCGGCATGCCGAGGTGGTTGGGGTGGCTGTCGGGGAACCCGCCGCGGGCCATGAGCGTGGTGACCACGGGGAGATTGGTGAGCTCGACGAGACGGAGCAGCTCGTCGGGCGCGCCGGCTTTGATGATCCCCCCACCGGCGTAGATCACCGGACGGTGGGCGGCGAGCACCTCCCGGACGGCTTCCCGCACCATCTTCTGGTGACCGCGCACCGTCGGCTTGTAGCCGGGAAGGTGGACGCGCTCGGGATAGGCGAAGCCGCCCCGGGCGTTGAGGACGTCCTTCGGCACGTCGATGAGCACAGGACCCGGACGGCCGGTCGAGGCGATGTGGAAGGCCTCGGCGATCGCCTCGGGAATGCGCTCGGGGCTGCGGACCATCTCGTTGTGCTTCGTCACCGGCATGGTGATGCCCGTGATGTCGGCCTCCTGGAACGCGTCGCCGCCGACCGCTCCGGTCGGCACCTGGCCGGTGATCGCCACGATCGGCACGGAGTCCATGTAGGCGTCGGCCAGCGCCGTGACGAGGTTGGTGCCACCGGGCCCGGACGTGGCCATGACGACGCCGACGCGGCCCGTCGCCTGGGCGTAGCCCTCGGCCATGTGCCCCGCTCCCTGCTCGTGGCGGGCGAGGACGTGGCGGATCGACGAGTCGAGCAGCGGGTCGTAGGCGGGCAGGATCGCGCCGCCCGGATGACCGAAGATGACCTCCACCCCCGCGGCCTCAAGGGACTTGATGACCGCCTGCGCTCCAGTGATCTCCATGGTGCTGCGCCTCATCTCGCGTCGGTGCCGTCAAACAAAAAACCTCTCGGGCGGTAGCAACCGAGAGGTGCGCCTGGGGGGGTTCGTCGGCGTCAGGCCGGTCCCAGGCGCGCCGGGGATACGAGCACATCGCGCGCAGCGCTCATCGCCGTTCCCCTTCCGCAGCGCTCATCGCTGCTTCGTCGTACTCGAGGCCCCGAAACCCTGGTCCCGAGGCCCATTGATTCTCGCGGGCGCACCCGCTCGGGTGTAGTGTGGCAGGAGACAGGAACCTGTCAACTCGGTGGGACGGGGCCATATCACCGCTCACCACGGTGCGTGAGGCGCTCCCGAGCGGGGAGAATGGCTCACGACCGCGGTTGGCGGCTGACCGTGCGGGGCAAACTCAGGACTACTTCGAGGCACCATGCGGGCGGTGGGTTCCCGCCCCCTCCGCCCGCAGACGGTGTCCCTCGTCCGACGGGCCGTCGGCGCTCCACTCACCGCACCAGGCCGTGGCGCATGGCCGTGACGACGGCCTGCACCCGGTCGTTGGCCTTGAGCTTCGCGTAGATGCGCGACAGGTGGCTCTTCACCGTCTCGTCACCCAACCCGAGCGCCTCGGCGATCTCCCGCGTCGAACGGCCGGTGGCGAGCTGCTCGAGCACCTGCTGCTCGCGGTTGGACAGGGGGGTCAGCCCCGCGTGCGTGGCGAGGGGTCCGACCCGTTCGAGGAAGGGCCGGGTCACGTCCGGGTGCAGGAACCCCTTGCCGGCGGCGACGGCGCGCACCGCCTGCACGAGCTCCTCACGCCGGACGTTCTTCGGCAGGTACCCGGCCACCCCGGCCGCCACCGACCGGGTGACCGTGTCGTGGTCGGTGAACATCGTGAGCGCGATGGCGCGGGTGGGGATGCCCCGCGCCTCGATCTCGCGCACGGCCGTGAGCCCGTCCATGCCGATGAGGTTCACGTCCACGAGCGCGACGTCCGGCCGGTGGCGGTCGACGGCCTCGACGAGCGCCTCGCCGGAGGTGACGATGTCGATCACCTCCATGTCCTCCTCGAAGGAGAGCATGGTGGCCACCCCGTCCGCCACGACGCCATGGTCCTCGGCGATGACCACGCGGATGACGCCGCTGGGGGCGTCCCTGCTTGTGGGACTCTGGCCTTCAAGGGCTGGCCCGTTTGCACTCACACCGGCACCTCCACCTGCACCGTCGTTCCACGTCCAGGACTACTGTCAACGGTGAACCTGCCGCGCGCCAGCTCAACACGCTGGGACATGAGCGCAAGACCGTGGCTGCCCGGGTCGGTGGCGGTGGGGTCGAAGCCACAGCCGTCGTCGCGGACGTCCACGGCGATGAACCGCTCGCTCACCGCCAGAGAGACCTCGACCCTGTCCGCGCGTGCGTGCAGGGCGACGTTGGCCAGACAGCCACGGACCGTCTCCAGGACGAGGATCTCCACCGCCAAGGGTAGCGGAGGCAGGGGGTCTTCCGCCCGCAGCTCGCCGTCGACGCCGTGCTTCAGCCTGAGCTCCTCCAGGGCGTCAACGAGCCCCGGGCGCAACCCGCCCGGCACGACGATCTGGCGCTGCAGCGCGTCGAGCACCTGGCGTAGGCGCGTGATGCCGTCGTGCACGGCCTCGCGGGTGGCGTCCGCCAGCCGGTCGGCGACCACCTCGTCCCCGGCGACGAGCGCGGACCGCACGTTGTCGGCCTGGATGCCGGCTGCGGCGAGGTACGGCAGGACTTCGTCGTGGATCTCCAACGCGATCCGGCTGCGCTCGCGGGTGCCCTCCTCGAGGATGCGCCCCGACAAGGCCGCACGTGCCCGCTCGACCTCGCTGAGCTCGCGCTCGAGCTCGAGGCGCTGGACGGCCATGCCGATCAAGCCGGCGATGGCTTCCACGACCGCCAAGGCGCTGTCGTCGAGGTCGTGGGGCACCCGGACGGCCGCCGGCTCGGCGCCGAGGACCGGCACGGTCCGCAGGTCGCTGCGGCCTTCCCCGCTCAGCGTGACCTCCACGTCGCGCGTCGCCAGGGCGTTGCGGAGGGCCTCCGCCGCCTTCCTGGGCAGCTGGGTGCGGTCCCGGACGGTCAGCAGGTCGGCGCTCAGGCTGTTGAGCGTCTCGAGGTCGGCCACCCGCGCGGCGAGCTGCTCGGCCCGGTCCTCGGCTTCCCGGGCGGACCGCAGGGCGCTGTAGCCGATGAGGAGCGGCAGGGCCAGCATTGCCACCGCCCACACGCCGACGGTGTCGTACGCGATGACGACGAAGGCTGCCAGGAGCGCCACGAGGACGTAGTCGACGGCGAACCGCGGGAAGGGTGCCGCCGACTCGACCGTTGCCTTGGGCAGGCGGGCCAGCCCCCGCGTCCAGAGACTGAGGGCCACCGCAACGGTGTTCACGACGTTGTAGACGACGACGGCCCCGAGCGTGACGGCCACGCGGGGGCCGGGCATTGCCATGGCGGCATACGAGGCGGCCGCCGCAGTGAGGCCCATCTGCGTGCGGTTGAACGCCGACATCCACAGCTGCGCCTGCCCACGCAGCTCGCGCTCGTTCGTGAAGCCGATGAGGTTCACAAGCATGGCGAAGGGCGGCGGCAGGACAACGGCGGCGGCGACGCCAACGGGCGCGCCGAGGCTCGCGTCGATGTCGAGCTTCGGCAGCATGGGGATGACAAGGAGGTTCGCGCCTGCGATGAAGCCGATCCACAGGACGGCTTGCAGCGGATTGCGGACGGCCTCGCCGATTCCAGCGGGGAGGAAGACGGCCGTACCGGCTATGAGCAGGCCCAGATAGACGCGAAAGGCCAGCGGGTACCGGGCGTCCTGCGTCGTTCGCGGGGCCCCGGCGGTCACCTGCCCTCCTCAGGTCGTGCGCCCCCTCGCGGTGGGGACGGCTCAACGCGGGAGAGGCTCCCCAACCCCTCCAGAGTGAGAGTTAGGTTACCAAGCGCTCTTGTTCGCGAACCCGGTGCAGAGCAGGCCTGCGATGGTGGTGAGCAGGGCCATGGCGCGGGGTGACAGTTTCTTCACAGTGTCTCCGATGTGATTCCTGTGGGTTATCTGACGGGCGGCCACAGTGACTAAGCGTGACTAGTGGGCGTCCATCCGTGATATGATAGCGTCTACCGCTTCGTTGCGAACTCGTCCGGCCAACATCGTCCGGGGGAGGCCGGGCAACCCCTTGTAGCACAGGGCCTGGCCAGCCAGAAGACCAGCAGCCGATGTGTCCGAATGATTCTCGTGTTCAGGGGCGTTCAGCGCCCGTAGCCGGCGGCCTGCGAGCGTGCGGCTACTGGAGGAGGGCGGGGCCGAGGTCGGCGGCGGATTCCGCGCCAGCGGCCCATGCGCCCACCCGGAGCTGCTCGACGAGCACCCCGACGGCGTCGATCGCCGCGTCGGGGCCCCGGGCGCCCGCGGCGAGCAGCCCCCGCGCTACGCCGGCGAGGTCGGCGCCGAGGCAGAGCACCTTCAGGGCGTCGACCCCGTGGCGGATGCCCCCCGAGCCGACGAGGAGCGGGGGGGCGTCCGCGGCGTCGAGGACCACACGCGCGTCGCGCACGGACGCCGCGGTGGGCCAGCCCCAGTCCGCGAACGCTGCCGCCACCCGGCCTGCCCGGTCGTCGCGCAGGCCCTCGACGCGCGCCCAGTTCGTCCCGCCGGCACCGGCGACGTCGATGCCCGCGACCCCCGCCTCGACCAGCCGTCTCACGTCCTCGGGCGCCATGCCGAAGCCCACCTCCTTGACGATCACCGGCACCTCGAGCGACGCGCACAGATGCGCGACGAGCTCGAGGAGACCGCCGAAGGTGGTGTCACCGCCGGGCTGCACCGCCTCCTGCACGGCGTTGACGTGGAGCGCGAGCGCGTCCGCCGCACAGGCGGCAACGAGCCGACGGCAGTCGTCGGTGTCGCGCTCGTGGAGCTGCACGGCTCCGAGGTTCGCGAGCACGAGAATGTCGGGGGCGACATTTCGGACCGCGAACCCCGCCACCCGTTGAGGGTCGTCGAGCAGGACTCGGCCGGAACCGAGCCCGAAGGCGACGCCGTGGGTCTGGGCGGCTTCCGCCAGAGCCCGGTTGACCGGCCCGGCCTCGCTGATGCCGCCCGTCATGCACGACACGAGCAGGGGCACGGCGAGCGGGCGTCCCCACACCTCCAGCCCGAGGTCCACCTCGGCGAGGTCGCGTTCCGGAAGGGCGCGGGCGGCGACGCGGACGTCGTCGAGGCCGGTGCGCAGCGTGGCGAACCCCACGTCCCCGCCGAGGGTCAGCCGGAGATGGTCGCGTTTGCGGTCCTCGATGCCGGACGCGGCCTCGTCCTCCACGCTTCCTCCGAGCTGGTCGCGCACGCCCGGGCGTGCGCGGTGGCTGGCACTGTAGCGGCTCGCCTCCGCCGGCCCGGGCCTGGCCGTTCGCCCATCACCGCGGCCGGCGGGGCGCTAGGTTGGACCTCGTGACCGCCGCGCCGGGAGGCCCACGTCAATGCTGCTCGACCACATAAGCTCGCCGCGTGACCTGCGGGCCCTGGACGCCGGGAACCTCGCCACGCTGGCCGAGGAGATCCGCGCCTTCATCGTCGACGCCGTCGCCCGCAGCGGCGGGCATCTCGGCTCGAACCTCGGCGTCGTCGAGCTCACGCTCGCCATCCACCGGGTGTTCGACTCGCCCCGCGACGTGGTGCTCTGGGACACCGGGCACCAGGCGTACGTGCACAAGCTCGTCACCGGCCGGCGCGACGGCTTCGACCGCCTCCGGCAGGCCGACGGGCTGTCCGGCTACCCGTCGCGCACCGAGTCGCCGCACGACTGGGTCGAGAACAGCCACGCGTCGACCATCCTGTCGTACGCGCACGGGCTAGCGACCGCAGCGCATGCCCGTGACGAGGAGCGCACGATCGTCGCGGTCGTCGGCGACGGGGCCATGACCGGCGGGATGGCCTACGAGGCCCTCAACAACCTCGGACACAGCGGCCGGCGGGTGGTCGTGATCCTCAACGACAACGGGCGCTCCTACGCCCCGACGGTCTCCCGCCTCGGCGAGAGCCTGTCGCGGCTGCGGCTGAACCCCTCCTACGTCTCGGCGAGCAAGCGCTGGGAGGCGCGTCTGGGGCGCCTGCCCGGACCGGCGGCCGGCATGGCCCGCTCGTGGCTGCGGGGCACGAAGGCTGCCCTGCGCGAGGTCGCGGAGGAGCCGCCGACGTTCTTCGAGGCGCTCGGCGTGCGCTACGTCGGCCCGATCGACGGCCACGACGTCGCGAAGATGGAGCACGTGCTGCGCCACGCCGCCGCCTACGACGGCCCGATCGTCGTGCACGTGCGCACCCACAAGGGGCGGGGCTACTCCCCCGCGGAGACCGACGTCGAGAAGCGACTGCACGACACGTCCGCGTTCGACCCGCTCACCGGCCGGGCCCGCGGCCAGGAGCCCCCGAGCTACACCCACGTGTTCAGCGAGACCCTCCTCGCCCTGGCGGAGGAGTGCCCCGAGCTCGTGGCGATCACCGCGGCCATGCCGGGCTCGACCGGCCTGCTGCCCCTCGCTGCCCGCCACCCCGACCGGGTCTTCGACGTCGGCATCGCCGAGCAGCACGCGGTCACGGCGGCCGCTGGCATGGCCATGGGCGGTCTCCGACCGGTCGTCGCGGTGTACTCGACCTTCTTCTCGCGGGCGTTCGACCAGGCCAACCTCGACGTGGGACTGCACGGACTGCCGGTCGTGTTCGCGCTCGACCGCGCGGGGATCACCGGGGACGACGGCGCGTCACACCACGGGGTGCTCGACCTCGCCCTGTGCCTGCGCATCCCCGGCATGACCGTGCTCGCCCCCTCCTCGGCACGAGAGCTCCGCCGCATGCTCGCCGACGCGGTCCAGCTCGAGGGCCCGGTGGCCGTGCGGTTCCCGAAAGGACGCGCCCGCACGGTCGGGCCCGACGAGGTCGGATCCGGCCTGCGCGCCCGGCGCATCCGTTCGGGCGCCGGCGCCGAGGTGTGCATCCTCGCCGTCGGCAAGCTCGTGGAGTCGTGCGAGGAGGCCGCCGCGCACCTTGACGCCGACGGCGTCGGCGTGTCGCTGTGGGACGTGCGCGTCTGCAAGCCACTCGACCCAGAGATGCTGCGGGACGCGGCGGCGCACGACCTCGTCGTCACGGTCGAGGACGGCGTCGCGGTCGGCGGCGTGGGCTCGGCGATCGCCGACGGCGTCGCGGCGCTCGACGAGGCCCGGACGGCCCCACGGATGGCACACCTCGGCACGCCCGACGCCTACCTGCCGCATGCCAAGCCGGCGCGGATCCTCACAAACCTCGGTCTCGACGGCCCGGGGATCGCCGCCGCGGTCCGCAAGGCGCTCGCCTGAGGGCCTCGCCCCGCGGAGTCATCGGCGCGGAGCGAGCACCGCCTCTGTAAAGGCGACGGCGGCCTTGCTCCGCGCTGGGACGGTCGCCCGGACCCGGAACACCTGGTAGTCGCAGCCTTCGATGGCGTCGAGGATCCCCGCGTAGAGGCGGTGGGCGACCCGGATGCACGTCCGGCTCGCGGGCGGCAGCATCGCCCAGCCAGCCTCGGCACGCCGGTACAGGGCCCGCGTCCGCGCGATCTCGAAGGCGAGCAGCCGGCGGAAGGCCGGGCCCACGTGGCGCAGACGGAAGTCATGCTCGATGACCCCGAAGCGATCGAGATCCTCGAGCGGCAGGTATATCCGTCCGCGGTCCCAGTCCTCGGCGACGTCGCGCAGGAAGTTGGTGAGCTGGAAGGCCACCCCGAGGTCCATGGCCCGGGCCCGGGCGTCGCGGTGCGTCGCGCCGAGCACGGGCAGCATCATCGATCCGATGACCGCGGCCGACCCGTAGGTGTAGGCGGACAGGTCGGCGTAGGTCCGGTACCGGGCGACGGTGAGGTCCATGGCCATGGAGCGCAGGAACGCCTCGAGGTCGTCGTGGCGGATCGCGAGCTCCTCGACGGTGTGGAGCACCGCGACGAGCACGGGTTCGCTCGTCCGCCCCGTGGCGAGGGCGACGCGGAACTCATCGATCCACGCCTCGAAGGACCTGCGGCGCCGCGCTGGGTCCCACGACAGGGCGAGGTGGTCGACGAGGTCGTCGGCGTACCGGGCGAAGGCGTAGAGCGCGTGGACGTGGCGCCTGCGCTCCGCCGGCAGGAACCGTGTAGCGAAGTAGAAGGTCCGCCCGTGCGCCGCGTGCAGCCGCCGGCAGAGCTCGTAGCTGCGCTCGACCGACACGCCGACCCGCCCGCCGACGAACGCCGGTGCGGGCGGGGGATGCCGGTAGCCGCCCGTCGACCGGTGCGGGGACAGGGCCCGTCCGGGCTCAGGCCGACCGGCCCGCAGCGTGCCGACGTGAGCGCTCGGCCCTGGGTGAGGGCGCGCACCGGTCACCACGGCCCTTCCCCCGCCATCACCCGGGAACCATGTCCGCGAGCCGCTCGAGGGTGCGCTCGGCTGCGAGCTTCCCGGACAGCAGCACCATGGGGACGCCGACCCCCGGGATGGTCGACGACCCGACGAACACGACGCCGCGAACCTTGGGAGCGACGTTGGCGGGACGGAACGGCCCCGTCTGGAAGAAGTGGTGGCTGACGGCGAACGGCGTGCCCGCCGCCATCCCGCGCGCTGCCCAGTCCTCGGGGGTCACGACCTCGCTCGTGACGGTGGCGGCCCGGGCGGGGCCGTAGCCGGCCTCCTCCAGCCGCCGCTGCGCAACCGCCAGCTCACGCGGCCCCTGCGCCGCCCAACGGATCGGGTCGCCGCGCAGGTTCGGCGTCGGGAGGAGGTAGAAGGCCACCTCGCCGCCGGGGGGCGCGAGCCCGGGGTCGGTGACGGTCGGGACGCTGAGGAACCACGACGCGTCGCGCTGCATCCGTCCGGCGAGGATGTCGTCGAACGACGCCTGGTAGTCCCTGGCGAAGTGGATGTTGTGGTGGGCGGCTCCGTCGAGGCGGGCGTCGAGGCCCAGGTGGACGACCACGCACGACGGCGAGTACCGCAGGGAGCGGACCCGTCGAGGCGTCGCCGTGGGCGGCAGGAGGTCGCGGTAGGCCACCGGGAGGTCGGGATTGCAGACGACGACGTCGGCGGTCAGTCGCTCGCCGCCGGCGAGCAGCACGCCCCTCGCGCGTCCGTGCGTGGTGTCGACGGCGTCCACCGGCGTGTCGAGGCGCAGGTCGACGCCCATGCGGACGGCGAGGGCGGCGAGCTCCTCGCTGACCCGGTAGACGCCGCCCGCGGGGAAGAACACGCCGGCGATGGCGTCCATGTAGGCGATCACCGCGTAGATCCCGAGCGCCTCGTAGGGGCTCATCCCCGCGTACATCGACTGGAAGGTGAACAGCCGCACGAGGCGCCAGTCGGTGAGGAAGCTCGACACGAGCCCGTGCACACGGCGGAAGCCGCCGAGGCGGACGAGCCGGGCGAGGGCCACCGGCCGCGCGAGGTCCAGGGGCGAGTCGAAGTTCGCATCGATGAAGGTGGCGTACTCGGCTTCGTAGAGCTCACCCAGCCGTCGCGCGAACCGCACGAACCGGTCGGCCTCCGCCGCGCCGCACACCGCGCGTACCTCGTCGACCATCGCCTCGAGGTTGCCGCGCACGGCGAGCTGCGAACCGTCGTGGAAGCACGCGCGGTAGGCCGGGTCGAGCCGGGTCAACGGCAGGTGGTCCGCCCGCGATGCTCCCGCCAACGCGAAGAGCTCGTCGAGCAGCGCCGGCATCGTGAGCACGCTCGGCCCGGTGTCGAAGGCGTACCCGTCGCGTTCGAGACGTCCCGCCCGACCACCGGGACGCGGCTCGCGCTCGACGACGGTCACCGACGCCCCGGCTGCGGCGAGCCGGACCGCGGCGGCAAGCCCGCCTAGTCCGGCGCCGACGACCACGACGCGGCCCGGCACGTCCTTCAGCCCGTCCGGTTCGCCGCGAACTCGGCGAGCTCCTCGAGCGCCTGCCGCGCAGGCGGCGCCACACCGGCCAGAGCCCGGTGGGCCAGTGCCTGCTGCTCGACGAGGAGCCGTTCGACGGCGGCGAGGGCGCCCGAGTCGACGACGATCTCGCGCACCCGGCTTGCCGCGTCCTCGTCGAGGCCTGGGTTGCCGAGGCAGTCGGCGAGCACGTCGCGCTCCGCCGGGCGGGCCCGGTCGAGCGCCTTCAGCATGAGCAGCGTGCGCTTGCCCTCCCGCAGGTCGGACAGGGCGCCCTTGCCGGTGTGGGAGGGATCACCGAACAACCCCAGGACGTCGTCGCGCAGCTGGAACGCCAGACCGGTCGCGTCCCCGTAGGCGGACAGGGAGTCGTCCAGGACGCGCGAACCCCTGCCCACGGCGGCTCCGAGCTGCAGCGGCCGGGTGACGGTGTAGCGGCCGGACTTCAGCAGCGCCACGCGCAGCGACTCCCCTTCGCTCGCGTCCAGGCGCCCGGCCAGCCGCAGGTCGAGGTACTGGCCGGCCATCACCTCGATGCGCAGGAGGGTGAAGACCCTGCGCGCGTGCGCGACGACGTCGGGCGGCAGCTCGGCGGCGTCGAAGAGCTCGTCGGCCCACACGAAGGCGAGGTCGCCCGCGAGGATCGCCCCTCCTATGCCGAACCACGACCGGTCCCCGTCGAGTCCCTCGCGGTCGTGCGTGCGCGCCAGCCCCTCGTGGACGGCGGGGCGCCCGCGGCGCTCGGCCGAGCGGTCCATGACGTCGTCGTGGATGAGCGCGAAGGTGTGGAGCAGCTCGACGGCCGCGGCGGGCCCGAACACCACCTCGTCGTGCGCGGCCCCCGTCGCCCGGTGGCCCCAGTAGACGAACGCGGGTCGCAGTCGCTTGCCGCTGGCCCGCACGAGCGCGGCGATCTCGTCGCCGATGGGTGCGAGCGCCGGGTCGAGCGCCGACAGGCCGGCGACCCGCTCGTCGAGGAAGCGGTCGAGCACCATGTCGACCGCGCCGTGCACGGCGTCGAGCGCGGCGACGGTCCGGGTCATCGGCAGGTCACCGACGACGACCGATCCCGTCGTGGACTCCAGCATCAACGCCCCTCATGCACCGCTGCCCTTGGGTGCGTGCACCCCTGCTCCGGTGCGCAGCACCGCTACCTTAGCCCTTCAGGCGAGCCGCTCCCGCAGCAGCTCGTTCACCATGCGGGGGTTGGCCTGCCCCTTCGACGCCTTCATCACCGCGCCGACCAGCGCGCCGATGGCCCTGGCGTTTCCCGCCCGCACCTGGTCCGCGGCGGCCGCGTTCTCGATGATCGCGAGATCGACGAGCGCGGCGAGCTCGCCGGTGTCGGAGATCTGCTCGAGCCCGCGCTCACGGACGACCGCCGACGGGGAGCCGGCGCCCGCGAGCACGTCCTCGAGCACCTGACGAGCGAGCTTCGTCGACAGCGTGCCGTCGCGCACGAGGCCGACGAGCTCGGCGAGGGCGCGACCGTCGATCGGCGCCTCGGCAGGCGGCACGCCGTGTCCGACGGCCCAGCCGATGACCTCGTTGGTGAGCCAGTTGGCCGCCTCACCGGCGCCGGCACCCGAACGGACCGCGTCTTCGAGCAGGGCTACGAGATCGGCCTCCACCAGCGTCGCGACCTGCTCGGCGGGGATGTGGTGCTGCTCGGTGAGCCGCTGCCGCGTCACGGCAGGCAGCTCCGGCAGGGCCGCCCGCAGCTCCTCGACCCACGCCGCGTCGGCCTCGACGGGCACCAGGTCCGGCTCGGGGAAGTAGCGGTAGTCGAAGACCTCCTCCTTGGCCCGCAGCGTCGAGGTCGCGCCCGCGTCCTCGTCCCAGTGGCGGGTTTCCTGGACGACACGGTCGCCGGCGGTGAGCAGGTCGGTCTGCCGGTCGATCTCGTAGTCGATGGCACGGCCGAGGCTGCGCAGCGAGTTCATGTTCTTCACCTCGACCCGGGTGCCGAAGACCGTGTGCCCCACCGGGCGCAGGGAGATGTTCGCGTCGCAGCGCATCGATCCCTCTTCGAGCCGCGCGTCGCTGATGTCAAGGGCCCGCACGACCGCCCGGAGCTCGGCAAGGTAGGCGCGGGCCTCGTCGGCGGCGCGCAGGTCCGGTTCGGACACCACCTCCAGCAGCGGGATCCCGGCCCGGTTGTAGTCGATCAGGGAGTAGTCGGCACCGTGGATCCTGCCCGACGTCCCGACGTGCAGGCTCTTGCCGGTGTCCTCCTCCATGTGCACCCGGGTGATGCCGACCCGGCGCGTGTCACCACCGGACAGGGGGATCTCCAGCTCTCCCCGGCCGCAGATCGGCACGTCGTACTGGGAGATCTGGTAGTTCTTCGGCATGTCGGGATAGAAGTAATTCTTGCGGTGGAACTCGCTGGACGGCGCTATCGCGCAGCCGAGCGCCAGTCCGAGCCGGATCGCGGACTCCACGGCGGCGCGGTTGGTGACCGGAAGGCTCCCGGGCTGCCCGAGGCAGACGGGGCACGTGCGGGTGTTGGGTTCGCCGCCGAAGTCGGTCGCGCAGCCGCAGAACATCTTCGTGCGCGTGGAGAGCTCGACGTGCACCTCGAGCCCGATCACGGCCTCGAAGCGGGTGGCCTGCTCAATCATGGGTCCCTCCGGGATGGGGTGCTGCCTCCGGTCGTCGGCCCTGCAACGGACGTCAGCGTGGCGCCTCGACCGCGTGGCTCCCGCGGGGGACGGGGTCGAACCCGAGGTCGGCCTCGAGCGCCCGCGCCACTCGCAGCATCGTCGCCTCGCCGGATGTCGGGGCCATGATCTGCAGCCCGACCGGCAGGCCCAGCTCGTCGAGCCCGATCGGCAGCGACACCGCAGGGACGCCGGCCAGGTTGGCGGTGTTCGTGTAGACGTCCTGGAGGTACATCGACAGCGGGTCGTCGAGGTTCTCGCCGAATGCGAAAGCCGTCGACGGGGTCGTGGGCCCGACGAGCACGTCGCACTGCCCCGCCGCGGCTTCGAGGTCACGGATGATGAGGGTGCGCACCCGCTGCGCCTGCGCGTAGTAGGCGTCGTAGTAGCCGGCGGACAGCGCGTAGGTTCCGATCATGATCCGGCGCTTGACCTCCGGGCCGAATCCCGCCTCGCGCGTCGCGGCCATCATCTCCTCGGTCGTCTCACCGGCCACGCGCAGTCCGTAGCGCACGCCGTCGTAGCGCGACAGGTTGCTCGACGCCTCGCTCGGCGCGATGAGGTAGTACGCGGCGACGCCGTAGGTGGCGTGGGGCAGGCTCACCTCGAACGCCTCCGCGCCGAGCTTCTCCAGGCGCTGGATCGCCTCCCGGACACGCGCGCGAACCTGGTCGTCCTTGCCCTCGCCCTGGTACTCCCTCACCACGCCGATGCGCAGGCCGTCCACGCCCTCCTCGAGGCCCGAGACGAGGTCCGGCGCCGCGCCCGGCAGAGAGGTGGCGTCGTAGGGGTCGTTGCCCGCGATGACCTGGAGGACCCGCGCCGCGTCGGTCACGCTGCGCGTCAACGGGCCGACCTGGTCCAGCGACGACGCGAACGCGAGCAGCCCGTAGCGGGAGACGAGCCCGTACGTCGGTTTCACACCGACCACGCCGCAGAACGCCGCCGGCTGCCGCACGGACCCCCCGGTGTCGGTGCCGAGCGCGACCGGCGCCTGGCAGGCGGCCACGGCGGCGGCCGAGCCACCCGACGAACCGCCGGGCACACGCCCGAGGTCCCACGGGTTGGCGGTCCTTGCGAACGCGGAGTTCTCCGTCGACGAGCCCATGGCGAACTCGTCCATGTTCGCCTTGCCGATCACCACGGCGTCGGCGGCGCGCAGCCGTGCGACGACGGTGGCGTCGTAGGGCGGGCGGTAGTGCTCGAGGATCCTCGACGCGCAGGTGGTCTCGACGCCCTTCGTGGTGAGGTTGTCCTTCAGCACGACCGGCACCCCGGCGAGCGGCCCGACCGGTTCGCCTCCCCCCCGCCGCCGGTCTACGTCGCGGGCGTGCGCGAGGGCGCCGTCGTCGAGCCGACGCAGCAGCGCGTGGATTGCGCCGTCGGTGACCTCCACCCGGTCGAGGTGCGCGCGGACGACCTCCTCGGCGGAGACCTCACCCGCGGCGAGCAGGTCGAGGAGCTGCCCCGCCGTCTTGCGGACGAGCTCGCTCACGCTTCCTCCTCGACGATGCGCGGCACGCGGAACCGGCCGCGCTCCACCTCGGGGGCCGTCGACAGCGCCTCGGCCGGCGGCAGCGACGGGCGCGGCTCGTCGTCGCGCAGGACGTTCGCCAGCCGCAGCGCATGCCCCGTCGGCGGGACGGCGACGGTCGCGACCTGGCCGACCTGCTCGGCGTAGCCGAGGATGTCGGTGAGCTCGCCGCGGAGGCTCGCGATCTCCTGTTCGGTCAGGGCCAGCCGTGCGAGCCGCGCGACGTGACGCACGTCTTCCTCATCCAGGTCGGCCACGGCTTCGCCTCCGGTCGCGGGTCCGCACGGGACGCTACCGCGAGGACCCCCGCCCGGCTACCTTGAGGGGGCGTCGACGCGGCGCGGCTGCGCCCCGCGAGGCCGGAGGGCCTACACGAGGCCGCGGTCGCGGTACTCGCCGAGCAGGTCGCGCACCTTCTCGGGCGCGCCTGCCCCGGTCTTCAGCCAGCCGAGGCGTGCGGTCATAAAGGCCCCGCCGATCTCGTAGCGCGTCCGCTCGGGAACGCTCTCGCGGGCGGGTTCCAGGACGTCGCGCTCCTCCTCCTCGATGTGGTGGGTCACCGCCTCGACGAGCTCGTCGAGGGCCTGGTCGAACTGGCGGCTGGTGACGTCGCTGACCATCTGCAGCCGCGCGAGCGCCTCGTTGCCCTCCGCGTGCTCCTCGACGCTGTGCTCGATCTCCTCCCTCTCCTCGGGGGCGTGGAGCCGCAGCTTGGGGTAGACCTCGCTCTCCTCCGCGAGGGCATGGGCGACGAGCAGGTCGGCGAGCTCGCGCAGGCGCGACGCCCGGTCCTCCCCACGGTCGCGTAGCAGGCCGAACAACCGCTCGAACTCGCGGTGGTCGGCGCGGATGAGGTCGATGACGTCGCCGCTGTTGGCCGCGTCCGCGCCCGTGGTGCTCGTCTCGCTCATGGGCCTCTCCTGTCGCGCGTGGCTGAAAGCGACAGGCTGCCCCTCTTCAGGACTGCGGAACCCTGCTCCACGGTGAGTGGGTCGAAAGCCCCCGCGAGCACGGCGCTCAGCTGCCGTAGAGCTCCTCGGCCCGCTCCTTGCACGTCGGGCAGAGCGGGAAGCGCGCCGGGTCCCGGGAGGGCACCCAACGCTTGCCGCACAGTGCCTCGACCGGCAGGCCGAGGACACGGGCCTCGGTCACCGCCGCCGCCGCTCCCCCGCCCTCCTTACGGATGATGTGGGCGAACCGCTCGCGGTCCTCCGAGTCGGTCGGGACGGGCGCGGGTCGCCGTTCGGTCGTCGTCGCCATCGTGGACACCTCCGAAAGACTGTCGGTCCTTCCCACTCTAGGGTGCGCCCTCACGCCGGCGCAGGGGCACTTCAGGGCCGTAGCTGCTCGGGCACGTCGACGCGCCAGCCGGGACCCGCGAGCCCGAGGTCCTCGAAGCGCCCACGGTTCACCTCGAGAGCCCCCCGGTAGGCCACCCCCGGGTCGTAGCTGGGGCACGGGTCGGCGGTGCAGGGCTCCATGTCCATGATGGCGAGCACCCGCCCGCCCGCGTCGAAGTAGGCGATGGAAAGCGGGATAAGCGTGTCCTTCATCCAGAACCCGCCCCGCGTGTCAGCCGGGAACAGGAAGAGCATCCCCCCCTCCCGTGGCAGCTCCCGCACGCCCATGAGGCCACGGCGCCGCAGCTCGTCACGGTCGGCGACGTAGACGGGCTTGGGCACGTGCACGCCGCCGGGGTCGAGCATGACGCTGCTCTGGCTGAACGGTGCGTGGTCGGGCAGCGCTCCCGCGCGCACGCTCGCGATCTTGCGGTCGACGAGCTGGTCGTAGCGGAGGAACATCGATGCGGCCTGGTCGCGCGTGATCGTGGCCCGCGGGCGATACGTCCCGTCGGGGTACCCGGTCACGACCCCGTGCGCGTGCGCCCAGTGGATCGCATCGGCATGCGCGCTCCCGTGGGCGACGTCGCGGAGGACATGCGTGGCGAGCGCCGATCCGACGCTTCCGCCGACGACGGCTGCGGTCAGGGCCAGGACGATCAGACATCTTCTCACAGCGGCACCTTCCTCGATGGGCCTGCGGGCGGTTCAGCGTCCAAAGCATGCCGCGATCGGCGGCACACTGACCTGCGTGGCCGACCCGGACCCGAGGTGGACGACGTGACGGTTATCCAGAGCCTTCGTCCGAGCGATCTCGACGAGGTCGCCCTGCAGATCGCCCGGCTCCAGGAGGATCCCGAGCATCATGTCGGCTATCTGTCCCTCGGCGCGGAGGCGATCGCGGAGGAGCTCGCCGCGCTGCCCGGAGGGCCGGCGGCGGCGATCGTCGCGGTCGGCGGTGGGCGCCCGGTCGGGCTCCTCGCCGCCGAGCACAGCGACGACCCGCCGCGGGTCTGGTGGCACGGGCCCTTCGTGTGGGCGGGTGCCGAGTGGCGCGCCGTGGCCGACCGCCTCTACACCTCCGCGCGCCGGCGCCTGCCCCGGCACGTGCGCGAGGAGGAGCTCAACCCCGACGACCGCAGCGTTCGGCTCGCCGACTTCGCGCACGCGCACGGTTTCCAGCCCGAGCGGGCGTCCGCCGTGCTCGTGCTCGAGCAACCGGCCGCGGTGGCGGGGGGCGGCGACGCCGTCGCGGCCACCGACGCCGACGTCGCCGACCTCGCGAGGCTCCACGACGACCTCTTTCCCGCCTCGCCCACGCCCGGGGCCCGCCTGCTCGCCACCGACCACCCCGACCGCACCGTGCTCGTCGTCCGCAGGGCCGGACGCCTCGCCGGCTACGTCGTCGTGGAACGGCAGGCCGAGGACCAGGGCTACATCGACTTCGTGGGCGTCCGGCCCGACCTGCGCCGCCGTGGGATCGGCCGGACGCTCGTCGCCGGCGGCGTCGCCTGGCTGCACAAGCGGGGCTGCACGACGGTCAGCCTCACCGTCCGCGAGACGCTGCGGGCGGCCCGGGCGCTGTACGAGTCGACCGGATTCGTCGAGGAGCGCGTGCTGCGCCCGTGGCGCAAGGGCTTCGCGGTGCACCCCGCCGAGGAGGGGTGAGCACCGGCTGCCCGGCGTATCGTGCGCGGCGACCCGACGCGGAAGGCAGGCACCCATGAACGCAGGCAGCCCGGCGCAGCGCATCCGCGACCTGCTCGCCGCCGGCACGACGGTGAACATGCCGGGGGTGTACGACGCGCTGTCGGCCCGCCTGGCGTCGGAGGGCGGGTTCGAGGTGCTGTTCGTCTCCGGCTACTCCGTGGCGGCGTCGCGTCTTGGCATGCCCGACTACGGCTACCTCACCCAGACCGAGATCGTGGACACCGCGCGGGCGGTCTGCGCGAACACGGCGAGCCCGGTCATCGTGGACGCCGACACGGGCTACGGGAACCCGCTGAACGCGATGCACACGGCGCGGCTGCTGCACCGGGCCGGGGCCGGGGGGTTGTTCCTCGAGGATCAGGAGTGGCCGAAGAAGTGCGGACACTTCGCCGGCAAGCGGGTCGTCGACCGGCAGGAGTGGCTCGGCAAGCTTCGCGCGGTGCGCGACCTCCGCGGAGAAGGCGTCGACCTCTTCGTCGTCGCGCGCACCGACGCGCGGGCGGCAGTGTCGCTCGAGGAGGCCATCGCCCGCGCCCAGGCCGCACGTGACCTCGGGGTCGACGCAGTTTTCGTCGAGGCGCCCGAGACGGTCGACGACCTCGAGCGGGTCGCCCGCGAGGTGGAGGGGGTCGTCCGAGTCGCGAACATGATCGAGGGGGGACGCACGCCGCTGCTCACGCCCGCCGAGCTGCACGACCTCGGCTACGACCTCATCGTCACGCCGCTGACCGGGCTGTTCGCCGCCGCCCGCGCCCTGCGCGACGCGTACGCCGTCCTGCGCGCCAAAGGCACGCTGCGCGACGACCCCGACCTTGTCGTGTCCTTCGAGGGGTTCGCCGACGTCGTCGACCTCGCCGGCCACCGCGACCTCGAACGCCGCTACGCCTGAGGCAGCGCCGGCGGGTCGGCTGGCGGCAACCCCGGCTTGCCGCGCACTGCCGCCCCGGCCCCGCCGGCCCCCGCCTACCTGCGGGAAAAGGGCGGGTCAGGCGGGGGCGGGCAGGTTGCCGGTCTCCAGCAGCCGCACGAAGGCCACCTCGTCGAGCATCGGCACACCGAGCTCGGCGGCCTTGGCGGCCTTTGTGCCCGGATCGGCGCCGACGACGACGGCGCTCGTCTTCCTCGACACGCTCGAGGTGACCTTGCCGCCGCGGTCCTCGATCGCCTGCTTGGCCTCGTCGCGGGTGAAGCCCTCGAGCCCGCCGGTCAGCACGATCGTGCGGCCCTCGAGGGTTGCCGCTCCACGCACGAACTCGGTGTCCATGCGCACCCCGGCGGCGGCGAGCTTGTCGACGAGCGCGGCGTTGCGCGGATTCGCGAAGAAGCCCCGGGCTGCCTGGGCGATGACGGGCCCCACGCCGCCCACCGCGGCGATCGCCGCCTCGTCGGCGTCGCGCAGCGCGTCCATGGTCGTGAAGTGGCGCGCGAGCAGGCGGGCGACGTTGCCCCCGACATGGCGGATGTTCAAGCCGACCAGCAGGCGCTCGAGCGGGCGCGACTTCGACGCTTCGATGCCCGCCAGGAGGTTGTCGACCTTCTTCGGCCCGAAGCGCTCGAGCTCGAGCAGCGGCTCCCGCTCGAGGTGGTAGATGTCGGCGAGGTCGGCGACGAGCTTGCGGTCGAGCAGCAGCTTCGCGGTCTCGTACCCGAGGCCCTCGATGTCCATGGCGCCACGGGAGGCGAAGTGCGCGAGCGACTCCAGCAGGCGGTTGGGACAGTCGAGGTTCGTGCAGTAGCTGGCGGCCTCGCCCTCGAGCCGCTGGATCGGTGAGCCGCAGAACGGGCACGTCGTCGGCATCTGCCAGGCACCGGCGGCCTCGACCTCCGTCGGGCGCAGCGCGGCCACGAAGCCGAGCACCTCGGGGATGACGTCGCCGGCCTTGCGCACGATCACCGTGTCGCCGCGCCGGACGTCCTTCAGCCGTGCCTGGTCCTCGTTGTGCAGGGTCGCGAGCGAGATCGTCGACCCGGCGACCACCACCGGCTCGAGCACCGCGAACGGGGTGACCTTGCCGGTGCGGCCGACATTGACCTGGATGTCGCGCAGGAGCGTCTGCTGCTCCTCCGGGGGGTACTTGAACGCGATCGCCCACCGGGGCGCCTTGCTCGTCGAGCCGAGCCGCCGCTGATGGGCGTGGTCGTCGACCTTGACGACGACCCCGTCGATCTCGTAGGCGGGCTGGTGGCGGCGCTCCCGCCACTCCTCGACGAACGCCCACACCCCCTCGAGGTCGCCGACCGTGCGCGTCTCCGCGGCGACGGGAAGGCCGGCCTGGCCGATCAACGCGAGGAACTCGCTGTGGCTGCGCACCGACAGGCCCTCGGTAGCGCCCATTCCGTGGCACACCATGCGCAGCGGCCGGGAGGCCGTGATCGCGGGGTCCTTCTGCCGCAGGGCACCCGAGGCGGCGTTACGGGGGTTGGCGAAGCGGGGTTCGCCGGCCTCCTCGCGGGCGGCGTTCATGGCATCGAACTCCGCCACGGGGTAGTAGACCTCGCCACGGACCTCGAGCAGCGCCAGAGGCCAGGCGGAGCCGGCCGGGAGGTCGGACGGCCGCTCCAGCCAGGCGGGCACACCCGCGATCGTGCGCACCTGGGGGGTGACGTCCTCGCCGCTCTGCCCGTCACCGCGGGTAACGGCCTGGTCGAGGCGCCCGTCGACGTAGGAGAGGCTGATTGCGACGCCGTCGACCTTCAGCTCGCAGACGAACGCCGGTGTGACCCCCTCCAGGCCGCGGGTGACGCGGTCCACCCATGCGCTGAGCTCTTCGCGGTCGAAGGCGTTGTCGAGGGAGAGCATCGGCTGGCGATGCGTGACCGCCGCGAACGCGGGACTCGGCGGCGCACCCACCTTGTGCGTCGGCGAGTCGGGACGGTCGAGCTCGGGATGGCGGGCCTCGAGCTCGGCGAGCTCACGGACGAGCGCGTCGAACTCGGCGTCGGTGACGTGGGGGTCGGAGAGGATGTAGTAGCGGTAGCGGTGCTGCTCTATCTCGGTGCGCAGTGCCTCGACCTTGCGGCGTGTCTGATCGTCGGCCACCTCGCAGCGCAAGGGCGGAAAGCTACTCCCAGGCGGCGACCTTCGGGTGGTCCTTGCCGGTGTTGCCCACCTGGGCCGCGCCGCCGGGGTCACCGAGGCCGGTCACCTCGTCGCCGAAGAACTCGGCGTTGATCGCGGTGAACTCCTGCCACTCCTCGGGCACGTCGTCCTCGTAGGCGATCGCCTCCACGGGGCAGACCGGCTCGCAGGCCGCGCAGTCGATGCACTCGGTCGGGTGGATGTAGAGCATCCGCTCACCCTCGTAGATGCAGTCAACCGGACACTCGTCAACGCAGGCCTTGTCCTTCACGTCGATGCAGGGCTCTGCGATCACATAGACCATGAGTTCAGCTCTCCTTCCGGCCCGACCAGGTTGGTGCCGTAGCGTACTCGGGGGTGCCGCCGCCCGGCGAATGGGCGATGGTCGCTCCGCCGAGGCACTCGTCGCCGTCGTACAGCACGACGGCCTGGCCCGGGGCGACCCCGACGGGACGCTCCGCGGGGAACGTCACACGGATGCGGCCACCGCCGAGCTCGACCGCCTCGGCGGGCAGCGCCGCCCCGCGGTAGCGCACCTGCGCGGTCAGTGCGGTTCCCTCAGGCGGCGGACGCCCGGCGACCCAGGAGAGGTTCACGGCCACGAGGTCGTGGGTCTCCAGGAACGAACGGGGCCCGACGTGCACGTCGCTGCCGTGGATGGCGGTGACGTAGAGGGGTTCGGCCTGACCACCGAGGCCGAGGCCGCGGCGCTGCCCGACCGTGAAGCGGTAGGCGCCGTCGTGGAAGCCGAGCACGGCGCCGTTGGGACCCACGAACGCGCCCCGGCGCTCGCCGAGGCGGGGTGCGAGGAAGCTCCGCAGGTCGCCCGAAGGGATGAAGCAGATGTCGTGGCTGTCGGGCTTCGTCGCCGTCGGCAACCCGCGTTCGGCGGCCATGGTCCGCAGTGCCGCCTTCGTGTGCTCGCCCACGGGCCACAGGGTGTGGGCGAGCGCCTGCTGGGTCGCCATGTAGAGCACGTAGGTCTGGTCCTTGCCGCGGTCCGCCGCGCGGTACAGGCGTGCGCGGCCGTCCGTGTCGCTGCGAAGCCGGACGTGGTGGCCGGTCGCGAGCGCGTCGAAGCCGACGGACCGGGCGCGGGCGAGCAGGGCGGTGTACTTCACCCGCTCGTTGCAGCGGATGCAGGGGTTCGGGGTGCGCCCCGCGGCGTACTCGGTGACGAAGTCCTCGACGACCCGCTCGGTGAAGGCGGACGCGAGATCCCAGACGTAGAACGGGATGGCGAGGCGGTCGGCGACGCGCCGGGCGTCGCGGGCGTCGTCGAGCGTGCAGCAGCCCTTGCCCGTCCTCCCGGCCGGGCCTGTCGGGGCAGCGGCCATCTTCAAGTGCACGCCGGTGAGGTCATGGCCCTGCTCGACGAGCAGCGCGGCGGTCATCGACGAGTCGACTCCGCCCGACATCGCCACGAGCACCCTCATGGCGCCCACTCTGCCGTATCGACCCCCGCGGTTCACGCCGCGCGCGCGTGCGGATCCTCCTCGGTGAACACCGCTCGCGCGCCACGCTCGGACGTGAGGTAGCTGATCGTCCAGTGGAGCAGGACGCTCATGCGGTTGCGGAAGCCGATGAGGAAGTAGAGGTGGAGGACGAGCCAGGCGACCCAGGCCAGCCGGCCGCGGAACCGCAGCCGGCCTGGCAGCTCAGCCACCGCGGCGTTGCGCCCGATGGTCGCCATGACGCCCTTGTCGCGGTAGCGGAACACCCGGAGTGGCTGCCCCCCCAGCTCGCGGAGCAGGTCGTCGGCGACGTGGCGGCCCTGCTGGATGGCGGCGGGCGCGAGCTGCGGCACGAGGCCCCCCCGCCCGTCGGGCACCGCCGCGATGTCGCCCACGGCGAAGACCCCGGGGCGATCGGGGACCTGCAGGCACCGGTCGGTCACGATGCGTCCGCCCCGGCTCTGCTCGACCCCGAGGGCGGCGGCCAGCGGGTGCGCGCGGACGCCGGCGGCCCACACCACCGTGTCGGTCGCGAGCACGTCCCCGTCACTGAAGAAGACCTTGCCCGGCGCGACCTCGGTGATGCCCGTCCCGAGGCGGATCTCCACGCCGAGGCGCTCCAGCTTCGCGATCGTGTAAGCCTGGGAGACCGGGGCGAACCCCCCGAGGACCGCGTCGGCCTGCTCGACGAGCACGACCCGCGCGGCATCGACGTCGACGTCGGGGTGGTCACGGCGCAGGACGCGGTGGATCAACTCGGCGAGCGCCCCAGCGACCTCGACGCCGGTCGGGCCGCCACCGGCGACGACGAACGTCAAGGTACCGTCAGTCGCCGTGGGGCCGGCCCCGCTCGCCCGCTCGAACCGGCGCAGCACGTGGTTGCGCAGCGCCACCGCCTCGCCGAGGCCCTTGAGGGCGAAGGCGTGCTCGGCCACACCCGCGACCCCGTAGTCCGCGGTGACGGCGCCCGCAGCCACGACGAGGCGGTCGAAGTCGAGCTGCCCACCGTCGGCGAAGTGCAGGCGGCGGTCGCCCCAGTCCACGCGGGCGACCGTCCCGAGCCTGAAGCCGACGCCGGGCACGTCCTGGAGGGCCCCCCGCACGCTGTGGCCGACGTCCTGCGGCTGCAGCACCGACGTGGCCACCTGGTAGAGCAGCGGCTGGAACGTGTGGTGATTGCGGGCGTCGACGAGTGTCACGCGAACCTGGCCGCCCCCTCGCCTGCCGAGGCGTCGTGCGGCGGTCAGGCCGGCGAACCCGGCTCCGACGATCACGATGTGCGGCGTCATGGTTGAACCCTCCCAGGGGCTTGCGAATCCATTCACTACCGTATGTGAAATCTTTCACAAGCGCAACCAGGGGCTCTCCGTGGCCCCCCCGGCTCCCCCCTCGACACCGGCCCGCTGAGGGACGGGGTCCGCCGGTGGCGGAAGCGCCACCCGAGCCTCCTACAGGTAGCCGCCGCCCGCGTCGCGCAGCCGTTTGACCGCGTCGGTGAACGTTGAGACCGCGGTGTCGACGTCAGCCTCGGTGGTGGTGCGCCCGCACGTCAGCCGCAGGTGGGCGACGTCGGGGTCCGCCCCGATGGCGGTGAGGACGTGGCTCGGCTCGGCGGCGCCCGACTGGCAGGCAGAGCCGGTCGAGGCGGCGACCCCCGCGGCGTCGAGCGCCACGAGCAGCGCCTCGCCGTCGCACCCGTTGACCGCGACGTGCGCGTTGTGGGGCAGGCGCCGCTCGGCCGACCCGTTCAAGGCGACGTCGCCCACGGCCAGCAGCCCGTCGAGCAGCCGGTCCCGCAGCGCCCGCAGCCGTGGGATCTCCTCGTCCATCGTCGACGCGGTCAGCGCCGCAGCCGCCCCGCAGCCGACAATGCCCGGGGTGTTCAGCGTCCCCGAGCGCACTCCCCGCTCCTGCCCACCGCCGTGCAGGACCGGCTCGGCGGCCAGGTCACGGCGAAGCACGAGCACCCCGACGCCTTTCGGCCCGTTGAACTTGTGCGCCGACAGCGCGAGGGCACCGACGCCCCAGCCGTCCAGGTCGAGGGGGGCACGGCCGAACGCCTGGACCGCATCGGTGTGCAGGGGGACGCCCCGCTCGACAAGGGCGGGGCCGATCGCCTCGAGCGGTTGGATGGTGCCGAGCTCGTTGTTCGCCGCCATGACGCTGACGAGCACCGTATCGTCGCGGACCGCGGCGAGGAGGCGGTCGGGGTCCACGACGCCGTCCGCGCCGACCGCGACGACCGTCGCCGAGAACCCCTCGTGGTCGACGAGCCACTCGACCGACTCGAGGACCGCATGGTGCTCCACGGCGGTCGTGACGAGGTGCGCTCCCCGGGCGGCGTCACGGGCGCCCCAGGCGATGCCCTTGACCGCCTGGTTGTCAGCCTCCGTGCCGCCTGAGGTGAACAGCACCTCGAGAGGCGCGACACCGAGCGCGGCGGCGACCTGCTCACGGGCCGCCTCGACCGCTGCGCGGGCCGCGCGACCGTGACCGTGCAGCGACGAGGGGTTGCCGAAATCCTCCTCCAGGTAGGGCCGCATGGCCTGACGGACGCCCGGGTCGATCGGGGTGGTGGCGGCATGGTCGAGGTAGACGGACATGCTGTCACCGTATGCTAGTCGCCCCCCGCCGGCGGCGACTCAATTGCTGGGCGAGGTTTCCTCTCGGCGCGCCCGGTTCATGATTGCGCTGTCGCGTCAACCGAGCCACCGCACCGAAAAGAGAGGAAAGCACCATGCGAAGGACCATGATGAGCGCTCTGCTCGCCGCAGCACTGGTCTTCGGACCCGCCACAGCCGCCAGCGCAACCCATACCGGCGGAGGCTGCGAGCACCAGAGGACCACGCGCGCCCACGAGGCGGTGCCACATCGCAACCAGGGCACGCACCAGGCGCACCAGAGCATCCCGTACTGCCCGCCACACGACGCTCCGCGCCACCGCGACACTGCCAACGGGCACGGCGGCCACCACTAGCGTCAAAAGACCGCGACGCGCTCGCCCATCCCGACCCGCGGGAAGACGAAGTCGGCGTCCCCGTCGTACAGGCGCAGGCAGCCGTTGCTCGCGGGGTACAGCGGGATGGACGGGTAGCCGTGGATGGCGTATCCGCGGAAGAAGAACATCGACCGGTACATGTGGTTCGCCTGGCGGGTGTTGCGCTTCTCGTACACCGAAAAGGTGCCGAGCACCGTCGGCGTCGATGGCTTGCCGCTCGAGGTGTGGAAGGCGTGCGCGACCCGCCCGTCGCGCACGAGCAGCACGAGCTGGCGGGCGAGGTCGATCTCGATGTGGTTCGGTCCGAGGTCCGGGCGGCGCACGGGCAGCTCGGGGCGCCCGAGCATCGCGCCCCACTCCCGCTCGGCGAACTGCCCGTTCACCGGCAGGCCGGCGACCTTCTGGAAGGCGTACACCGCCCAGACACTCTGGCCGTCGATGTGCCCGTCGATCGGGCCGGTGTTGTACCCCTGACGGGCCAGCTCCTCCTCGATGCAGCGCCACGGGCGTGCGGCTCCCTCGTGTAGCTGGCACATGGCCACGGGGCCGATCGCGGCAGCGCCGCCGATCGGCGTGACGTGCGCCGGACCGTGGGCCGCCAGCCACTGCATGAGGGGCCCGGCGAGCTGCGCCCGACCGGTCGCGAGGAGCGGCGCACGTCGCGCCGCGCCGGCGTAGACACCCCCGGTGAGACCGTCGGGGAAGTTCGTCGCACCGACGACGACCGGCGGGCCGGTGAGCCCCAGCGCCCGCCCGCGAGTCGCCACGGCCGCGGCGGTCGCCGTGCGCTCGGGCCCGGCGAGCCGCTCGAGCGCGGGCAGGCCGGCGACGGCGGGGTCGGGCAGCGCGCCGGCCCCGCCTACCACCCACGTCCTGCGTGCCCCGAGCGCGGTGACCTGCTCGGCCAGCCGGGCGTGGCCGTTGTCCTTGGGTGACAGCAGGATCGGGTAGCGGAACGCCGCGGCGAGCGGGGTGGCCGCCAGGGCGTCGGCGAAGCCCTGCCCGCTCGCGACGAGCACCGTGGAGGTGTCCGCGCCGAGCTCGGCCGCGCGCTGGGCGATCGCGAAGGCGGTGTCGTAGCGGCCCTCGCCGCGGATGCGTTCGGTGGGAAGCCCGAGGCCTGCCACCGTCGCCTCCACCGCGTCGGCCACCCGCCCGACGACGTACACCGTGCGGGGCTGCAGCCGGCGCAGCTCGTCGGCCGTGGCCGGGTGCAGCGACGTCGTCGGCGTCAGGAGCAGCGGCCCTCCCGTGGTCCCGGCGAGGGTCGCGGCGGCGAGCGCGTCGGGGTAGTCCTCTCCGGTGGCGAGCACCGCCGCCGGTGCCGTCCCCGGCCACCCGGTACGGCTGACCGTGACCGCGGTCGCGTAACGGTCCCTGCCGGCCAGGGGCTCGACGGCAGGCCGGCGCCATCCGCCCGACGATGCGGAGAGGGTCGCGGTGGGCGGCGCCGCGAACGAGTGGACGCCCTCAGGCTCGGACGGGTCGTCGAGGGGGTGCGCCGCGCCGGGGGCGGGCGCATCGACTTCGTCAGCAGGGGGCTCGCCGGCGCCGGCGGCGGGTGCACCGAGCAGGCTCGCCGCGAGGGCGGTGACCGCCAGTGCCGCAATCCGGCTGCGTCGGCTCCGGACCATGGTGCGCTCCCTCCCGCCTCGACCGCGCGTCCCTCCGCTGCGGCTCGGTGCGAACTGTACCCCAGGACCTCGAGTGGTTACAGAGGGTGACTGACCGATTCGCGGCCCGGACCCGCTACTCCCGACGCCGCTTCAGCTCCTCGATGAGGGGCGGGATGACCTTGTGGAGGTCGCCGACCACGCCGAAGTCGGCGATGGTGAAGATCGGCGCCTCGGGGTCCTTGTTGATCGCCACGATGGTCTGGGCGGTCTGCATGCCCGCACGGTGCTGGATCGCCCCGGAGATCCCCGCGCCGATGTAGAGCTGTGGCGCGACGGTCTTGCCGGTCTGGCCGATCTGGTGCTGATGGGGGTACCAGCCCGCGTCGGTGGCGGCCCGGGACGCGCCGACCGCGCCGCCGAGCACGTCCGCGAGCTGCTCGATCAGCGTGAACGCCTCGGCGTCGCCGAGGCCGCGGCCGCCCGCGACGATGACGCTCGCCTCGGTCATCTCCGGGCGCCCGCCGCTTGACTGCTCGACACGCTCGACGATTCTCGCCCGCCTGGCCCGATCGTCGAGCGCGACGTCGAGGTGCACGACCTCGGGCGCGGGCCCACCCGGCGCCTCGGCGGTGAAGGCGTTGGGGGACACGCCGTAGAACGCCGGGCGTCCGGCCCGCACCCGGCAGCGGGAGATCATCGCGCCGCCGAAGATGCGCTTCGTACCCACCAGCCCGTCACCGTCCGCCTCGAGGTCGACGACGTCGGTGACCACGCCCCCACCGGTGCGGACCGCGGCGCGCCCGGCGACATCGGTCAGGAACGGGTCGGCGGGGTAGAGCACGCTCGTGGCGCCGGACGCCTCGACGGCGGCGACGAGGCCCGCGACCGACGGCTCCGTCGCGTACTCCTGGACCTCGCGGGCCTCCCAGACGAACGCCCTCGCCACCCCGTAGTCGCCGAGCTTGCCCGCCCCGGCGCTCGCGTGCTCGCCCAACAGCAGCGCGAAGACCTCGCCGTCACCCCGGGTGCGGGCGGCGGTGACGACCTGGTGGGAAACCTTCTTCGGGTTTCCCTGATCGTGGTCGACGAGGACGAGGATGGGCGGCATCTGCGATGACCTCCGTACGGGAGCCCGGGTTTCGCGGTCAGATGAGCTTCTGTGCGGCCAGGAACTCCGCGAGGGCGTTCGCGCCGACGGTGCCGGAGCCGTCGTCGGCGACCTTCTCGCCGGCCTGCTTCGGCGGGCGCGGGGTGATATCGAGCACCTGGGTGGAGGAGTGGGCAAGGCCGACCTGCCCCGCGTCAACCCTGACCGCGTCGAGGTCCTTCACCGCCAGCGGCTTCTTCTTCGCGGCCATGATCCCCTTGAAGGACGGGTAGCGGGGCTCGTTGATCGCCTCGACCACGGACACGACCGCAGGCAGCGGCGCCGTGACGGTCTGGTGACCCGTCGGCGTCTCCCGATCGACCGTCGCCTGCCCGTCGGCGACCTCCAACCGCCGCGCGTACGTGAGAGCAGGCAGCCCGAGGAACTCCGCGAGCATTGCGGGCACGAGCATCGTCCGCGCGTCCGATGACTGGTTGCCCATGATGATGAGGTCGTAGGACTCGTCGGCGAGCGCTGCGGCGATGATCCGGGCGATGGCCATGGCGTCGGAGCCGGCGATGCGCGCGTCGGTGACCTGGATGGCGCCGTCGAGACCGTACGACAGCGCCTTGCGGATGGTCGTCTGTGCGGTGTCCGGGCCGACGCAGAGCGCGATGACCTCCGCGCCCTGGCGCTCCTTGAGCCGCATCGCCTCTTCGATCGACCACTCGTCGTTCGCGTTCAGCACAGGGTCGGAGGCGTCCCGGTCGAGCGTGTTGTCGCTCGGGTCGATCTTCTTGTCCGCGGCGGTGTCGGGCACGCGCTTGACCGGGCAGATGATCCGCATCGTCACCCTCCAAGGTGGGTCGTCGCGCCCAGGTTACCGCGCGGTAACATAGGCGCAAGCGCGTGTGCGGGCTGCGATGGGTGCGGTGCGCTGCCTGCCGGACCCCGGCCCTACGCTGCCGGCCGATGGCCCGCGACGCGGTTTGCCGCCACCGGCAGGAGCGGCGGGCCCTGAGGTCGAATAATCTCTTCGCCGGACCGATCCGCGCCGCGGGCGCCGATGAGGAGCAGGTGATGCGGGACCCGTCACGCCGAACCGAGATAGGCGTCGCCGTCGCGATCGTGGTCGTGCTGGGTCTCGCGCTGCCCGTCGCAGCGACCTCGGCCCCAGCCCCCGTCGCGCCCGAGGCGCCACCGGCCGCGGTGGCGGACGCCCCGTCGGCGGCTGCGGAGGACCCCGGCGCGGGCGCGGCAGCGCCGGCCGACATGCCCGCCGGCGCGGCGCAGAGCGGCGCGCCGGCGCCGGCGAAGTCGTCGGCTGTCCGCACGGCCGCGGCGGATCCCCTCGAGCCGACGGACTACACCGCCGTGGCCGGGCTGTCCGGGCCGGACTACCCGGAGACGGTCCGCGACGTGCACCGCGTGACCATGCACGACGGCGTCGAGTTGTATGTCGAGATCGTGCGACCCGACCCTGCCACCCACGGCGAGGGTCCGTGGCCGGTGATCCTCGAGGCCAGCCCGTATCACGGCACGCTCGCCGACCGCAAGGGCACGCGCGTCTTCCCCGACCCCAAGGACGCCGAGGGCAACCCCATCGGGCTGACGGGATACTTCGCCCCCCGCGGGTACGCCGTCGCCATGGTCGACCTGCGCGGCACCGGCCGGTCGGCGGGCTGCCTCGACTACCTCGGCCCCAACGACGCGAAGGACCTCAAGACGATCGTCGAGTGGGCCGCCGACCAGGCCTGGTCCACGGGCGAGGTCGCCATGACCGGCCACTCCTACGTCGGGTCCACCCCGGTGGTGGCCGCGGCGCAGAACCCCCGCGGCCTCGTGACGATCGTGCCGTCGGCCAGCCTCGCGTCGATGTACGACCACCAGTTCCACCACGGCGTGCCCTGGTTCCTCCAGCTCGTCGGACCGATCGCCGCCTACGCTGAGCTGTCGACCATCCGCCACCTCCCGCCGGGCATCGAGACGCCGCTCGGCCCGTCCGGCGACGACTTCGGCAACAACCTCCCGCACACCGGGTGCGGTTGGCTAAGCTCGTCGCTCACCGCCGGCCACGGCCAGGTGACGGGCCAGTACCAGGAGTGGCACGCCGTCCGTGACTACCGCGCCGCCGCCACGGCCACGCAAATGCCGATCTTCATGGTCCACGGCGTGAACGACAACGCCGCGCGCATCCCGTCCGCCGAATGGTTCTTCGGCGAGCGCTTCGACCGGCCCGGGGACAAGGTGTGGCTGGGCCAGTGGGACCACGGCTCCCCGGGGCTGTCCACTTGCGAGGTGCCCCACCCGACCTGCCGGTTCGACCAGTGGCAGTACGCGCTGCACGCCTGGTTCGACAAGCACCTCCAGCACCGCGCCGTCGACACCGGGCCGGCCGTGGAGGTCTTCCTGAACGGCGACAAGGTCGTGACGAGCGACCGCTGGAGCCGCCCGCGCGCGACGATCACGCTGAACCCCGATGCACGCGACGGCAGCCTCGGCGAGAAGCCCGACGGTGCAGGGTCGGCGTCGTTCACGTCGGTGCCGACCGGCCCGACGTCGTCGGAAGGCGGTGTCGAGTTCCTCTCCGCGCCGATGAGCGACGACGTGGTCGTCGTCGGCCTCCCCCACCTGCGGCTCAGCGCGTCGGTGCTGACCTCGCAGCTCGTCAACCTCATCGCGGGGGTCTTCCGGGTCGATGCGCAGGGCGAGCGTCACCCCCTCGGCTACTGCGCCATCCAGCCGCACCTGCGCAACGACGTCCGGGAGCCGGAGCTCATCGTCCCGGGCGAGAAGATGGCGCTCGACCCGCCCTGCTTCACGATGGCGCACCACATTCCCGCGGGGGAGCGCATGCTCCTGCGGGTCGGCACGTCGAGCCCGCACCACGTGTCGACGCACACGCTCGAGGCGCAGGTCACCGTGTACACCGGCCCCGGCGAGACCGCCCTGACCCTGCCGGTCGTGCCCGACGCACGGCTCTACGACGACGTGGCGCTGCGCGCGGAGGACCCCCTGGCCGACATCCCCGCCGGCCCGGCGCAGCCGCGCATCCGTGGGCAGGTCGTCCCACCGGCACCGGGCGCGGGCACCCGCAGCGAGGCCACGAGCGGCTTCCTCGAGTTCGACGTGACCGAACCGACCAACGCCGCCCTCGAGGCCCTGGCGACCTGGTCGGCGCCCGGCGACTACGACCTCTACCTGCAGCGCAGGAACGCGGACGGCTCCTGGTCGGAGGATCTCGCCGCCGGCGAGTCCCCGAACCTCGACAGCGAGACGCTCGCCCGCACGGGCCTCGAGCCGGGGCGCTACCGCCTCGAGGTCCACAGCTGGGCAGCCCCGCCGGGACAGCCCGTCGACGTCGTCGTGACGTTCCTCAACCGCGACGGCGCGCCCGGGCCCGACCGCGGCTGAGCGTGGCTCCTGTCCTGCCGGGCGAGCCGAGCACCCGGCGCCGCCCTAGACTGCTCTCGTGTCCTGGACGCGGTTCTCCTTGCGGGCGGCGGCTGCAGCGATCGTTCTCGTCGTCCTCAGCTTCGCAATGGTGCTCACCTTCGCGATGGTCGCCCTCGCCATCGACTGGGACATCCCCGAGGCGCAGGGCGAGCTCCTCGGGCCGTCGTCGGTGTTCGACCGCAACCTCGTGCCGATCACCCGCTTCGCCGCCGAGATCGAGGCGCGTCCCGTGCCGCTCGAGGAGGTCGCGGAGAGCATCCAGCTCGCCGTCATAGCCGCGGAGGACCACCGCTTCTACGAGCACGAGGGCGTCGACGCCTTGTCCGTCATCCGCGCGGTCGTCCGCAACCTCCAGACCGGGGCGATCGCGGAGGGCGGCTCCACCCTGACGCAGCAGTACGTGAAGAACGTCTACGTCGGCGACGCGGTCACGTGGTCACGCAAGATCCGCGAGGCGGTGGTGGCCCTCCAGCTCGAGAAGGAGCTCGAGAAGGAGGAGATCCTCGAGCGCTACCTCAACCGGGCCTACTTCGGCGCCGGCGCGTACGGTGTGGAGGCCGCGGCGCAGACGTACTTCGAGAAGCCCGCCTCGGACCTCACCATCGCCGAGGCGGCCACGCTGGCGCAGACGCTCGCCGCCCCCACCCGCTACTCGCCGCGCAACGACCCGGGCAGGGCGTTGCAGCGACGCAACCGCGTCATCGACCTGATGCGCGATTACGGCTTCGTCACCCGCCAAGAGGCCGGCGAGGCGAGGATCGCATCGCTCGGGATCATCGAGCCGCGCATCCCCGAACCGCCGGCGCCGTTCTTCGTCGAGCAGGTGCGCCAGCACATGCTCGCCGCCTACGGGCCGGACCTCGTCTACCGGGGCGGGCTGCACATCATCACGACCATCGACCTCGAGCAGCAGGCCAAGCTCGACCAGCAGATCCGGGAGCGGCTGCCGGCGGACCCCGGCCTCGACATGGGGGCAGTCGCGGTCGATCCCCGCAACGGCGACATCATCGCCGCCTACTCAGGGCGCGACTTCAAGGCCAGCCAGGTCGACCTCGCGATGGGCAGCGACTTCGGCCAGCAGACCGGCTCGGCGTTCAAACCCGTACCGCTCGCCGCCGTCCTCGAGCGCGGCAAGGAGCTCAGCTCCGTCTACCGGGCACCCGGCTCGATCACCATCGGCGGCACGACCGTGCGCGGCAGCGGCTGCGGCGGGGGCTGCTCGCTCCTGCGGGCGATCGCCGCGTCGAGCAACACGGTGTTCTTCCAGGTCGGCAACGAGGTCGGTGTGGAGGCCATGGTCGAAATGGCGCATCGCCTCGGCATGCGCAGCCCCGACCTCGTCCGGGAGGGTCCCAACGCCCACGGCATCGGCATGGCCCTCGGGACCGCCGACGTGACGCCGCTCGACATGGCCTCGGCCTTCGGCACCTTCGCGAACATGGGCGTGGCCTGTCCCGCCCGCACCGTCCTGGAGGTCCGCAACCCGGCCGGCACGCCGCTCGCGCCGCCCGACCCCCGCCAACCCACCGAGGAGCAGCTCGCGGCATGGACGCAGCGGATGGCGGAGTTCGGCTACGAGCTCGGTCCGGAGGACCTCGGGCGCTGCTACCGCGCGATCGCGCCCTCGGTGGCGGGCAAGGTGAACGAGGGCCTGCAGGCGGTCGTCGCGAGCGGCACGGGTCGCTCCGCCAACATCGGGCGGCCGCAGGCCGGCAAGACCGGCACGAGCCAGGAGTCCAAGCAGCTCTGGTACAGCGGCTACACCCCCGAGCTGTCGCTGGCGATCTACGTCGGCGACCCGCGCACGCCCCGCACGATCAGGGGCCTCCCCGGCTGCAGAGGCCAGTGCTTCGGTGGCGGCGTCGTCGCGCCGATCTGGGCGGCGGCGGCCTCCGCGCTGCTCGAGGGCGTCGAGCCGACCGAGTTCCCCGAGACCCCGCCCGACGAGCGCAAGGTACGCAGCGAGTCGGGGCGCCGGCTCGGCCCGCCCATGGCGAGCCCGGCGCCGTCGCCCGAACCGACGCCCGAGCCGCTGCCGACGTTCAGCCCGGCGCCGCCGCCGACGGTGCGGCCGATCCCGTGGCCGACGGCGACACCGTCGCCGTTGTCCTCGCCCGAGCCCCCACCCGCCCCTGGCGACCCCGGCGACCCGGGGGGCGGCGGGGTCGCCAGGGGCGGGT
>DATLGH010000092.1 GCA_035540635.1 Egibacteraceae bacterium
GCCACTCCCCGCGCCGGTGCCGGCGGCAGCCGAGGTCGCCCCTGTCGAGGTGGTGCCCCCCGCGCCCCCGCCGCCGCCTCCACCGCCACCCGCACCGCCGGCGTTGCCACCCGGTGAGGTCGAGCGCATCCCGCTTGTGCCCGTGGAGCCGCGCCTGGCCGCCTTCTCCGGGCTGTCGACGTGGGTTGACCTCTACGACGTCGACCTCGCCCCGGAGGCGCAGGCGCTCGCCGCCGCGGCCGGTGGCGCGCAGGCGATCTTCGTGCAGACCGCGCGGTTCAACTCGCCGACCGACATCCACGACCCCGACCGGCTCGCGCGGCTCATCGAAGCGGCCCACGACCTCGGCCTGCTCGTGATGACCTGGTACATCCCCGATCACCTCGACCACGCGAAGGACCTGCGCCGCTCGCAGGCGGCGATCACGTTCGCCACCCCGCGCGGGGACCGCGCCGACGCCTTCGGGCTCGACATCGAGATGGAGAGCGTCCGCGACATCGCCGAGCGCAACCACCGCCTCCTCCAGCTGTCGTCCGAGCTGCGGGCCTGGGCCGGCCCGACGTACCCGATGGCGGCCATCGTGCTGCCCCCGCTCCAGCTCGACCTGCGGATGAGCTGGTGGCCGGGCTTCCCGTGGGCGGAGCTGCGGCCGCACTACGACGTGTTCATCCCCATGAGCTACAGCTCCTTCCGGGGCACCGACCCCGGGACGACGTTCAACTGGAACTTCCAGAACATCGTCGAGACCCGTCTGCGCACCGGCGACCCGAACCTGCCGATCCACATGGCCGGCGGCATCGCCGACCGCCTTCCCCACGTCGACGCCTTCGTCCACGCGCTCCGCGAAGGCAAGGTCCTCGGCGGCGGCCTCTACGACCTCCACACGACGCTCCCCAGCGCCTGGCCGCGCCTGCGGGCCCTCCGCGCGGAGTAGCCGCGCCCCGCCCCCGCCCGCCGCGCCCCGGCTACCGGAAGCCGAGGAGGCGCGAGCAGACCGGCCAGGCCTCCCAGCCCTGGTAGGCGAGGAGGATCTTCGCGCGGGCGATCTGCTCCTCCCGGCTGGCCTCGTGGGGCATGCCGGCGCCGCCGACCCACCACCAGCTCGACGGGAGGAACTGGAGCCCGCCGTAGTAGCCGTTGCCGGAGTCGAGGTGCCAGCGGCCGCTCGACTCGCACCAGGCCAGGCGGTCCCACACGTCGTCCCACTGCTCGGGGGACACGGAGGTGACGCCGAGCTCGATGACCCGGTCGGGTACGAGGGAGGCGCCGTGGCCCCCGACCTGCGAGCCGAGCTCGGAGGCGACCCGGGACGGGCGTGACCCGTCGGTGAGGGAGACGAGCAGCGAGGGGTGCGTGGCGATGCCGAGGTCGAGCGCGGTGGCGGCGCTCATGACGACGTCGGCCACGGGGTCGTGGCCGATCGCGGCGATGGCGCCGACGGGCAGCGGGCGTCGGTCGGGGAGGGCGATCGCACCCCCGAGGCCAACGCCGAGCCGCCCGGCGGCGGCGTGCTCGACGACCGCGGCGCCGTCGACGAGGTGCTGCCAGACGCCCACCGCGTCCGCGGTGACCTGGGGCGTGAAGACGCGGAACCCCCGCGGGTCGACCACGGCGACGCGGACCTCGTGGGCCTGGCCGTCGGCTCCCGGGACGGGGAGGTGCGCGATGCCCACGACCGTGGCGAAGCGCACCGCCGGGTGCCCCAGGGCGATCGACAACGGGTCCTCGGCGGTCACCCCGTCCACGCGCACGGCCGGACGCTGCACGACGACCGCACCGAAGTCCTCGGGCGGCGGGAGGTCCGCCGGGGCGGGAGGGCGCTCGACGGGGGTGATGGCCTCCGATGCGGGAGGCGGCGCGCCCTCCGGCGTGCCGGGCGGTGCCGGCGCACGACCGCGCGCGGGGCGCGCGGTGTCCTCGCCGGTCGAGCGGGGCGCGACCGCTCCGCTGGCGGTAGCCGACGAGGCGAGCTCCGCCGACCGGTGCTCCACAGCCGTGCGCGTGCCGAGGAGGAGTAGGGCAAGAGCCACAACCAAGACCACCACGAGCAGTCGTTGGCTCGGCTGGGCGCGCCCGCGTGCGTCTCCCACGTCGCTGAAAGCAGGAACGGTACGTCCTTCCAGGAAGGCAACAGGGGCGTGGGGAAGCCGCGCGCAAGGTTAACGGACCGGCGGCCCGCGGTCACGCCGGTCGGACGCCCACACGGCGCAGGGCTCCTGCGCAAGCCCGAGCGACCGGGCGCGTCGCTGCCGCGCGAAGCGCTGGCGCCCTTCGATTCTGGCGCCGCTAGAGTTACGGGCTCACCCATCCCCAGGAAAGACCTGCCGTGGCACGCGAGTACGTCTACGTGATGAAGGGTCTCACGAAGGTCGTCCCCCCGAACAAGGAGATCCTGGCGGGCATCTGGCTGTCGTTCCTGCCGGGGGCGAAGATCGGCGTCATCGGCCCGAACGGCGCGGGCAAGTCGACCCTGCTGCGGATCATGGCGGGGGTCGACACGGAGTTCGAGGGGGAGGCGTGGGCCGCGTCCGGCGTGCGCGTCGGCTACCTGCCGCAGGAGCCGCGGCTCGACCCCGCCAAGGACGTCCGGGGCAACATCATGGAGGGCGTCGGGGAGGCGGCCGGCCTGCTCGAGCGGTTCAACGTCCTGTCGGCGCAGATGGCGGAGCCCCTCGACGACGACGCGATGGCGAAGGTCTACGAGGAGTTCGCGGAGGTCTCCGACGCCATCGAGGCGGCGAACGCCTGGGACCTCGACCGCACGCTCGAGATCGCCATGGACGCGCTGCGCGTGCCTCCCGGCGACGCCGACGTCGCGACCATGTCCGGCGGCGAGGTACGCCGGGTGGCGCTGTGCCGCCTGCTCCTGTCGCGCCCCGACCTGCTCCTGCTCGACGAGCCGACGAACCACCTCGACGCCGAGAGCGTCGCCTGGCTGGAGCGCCACCTCGAGGAGTACCCCGGCACGGTCGTGGCCGTGACGCACGACCGCTACTTCCTCGACAACGTCGCCGGCTGGATCCTCGAGCTCGACCGGGGCCGGGGCGTGCCGTTCGAGGGCAACTACACGGGGTGGCTCGAGCAGAAGCAGGCTCGCCTCGTCCAGGAGGAGAAGCACGAGTCGGCGCGGCAGAAGACGCTCGCCCGCGAGCTCGAGTGGGTGCGGGCGTCCCCGCGCGCCCGCCAGGCCAAGTCCAAGGCGCGCATCCAGGCCTACGAGTCCCTGCTCGCCGGCGGCCCCGCCGATCGGGAGGGCAGCGCCGAGATCACCATCCCCCACGGGCAGCGCCTCGGTGACGTCGTCGTCGAGGCCGAGGGGCTGACGAAGGGCTTCGGGGACCGGCTGCTGATCGACGACCTGAGCTTCCGGCTACCGCCCGGCGGCCTCGTCGGCGTCATCGGCCCGAACGGCGCCGGCAAGACGACCCTGTTCCGCATGATCGTCGGGCAGGAGTCCCCCGACGCCGGGCACCTGCGGTTGGGCGAGACCGTCCAGCTCGCCTACGTCGACCAGTCGCGCGACGCGCTCGACCCCGACAAGACGATCTTCGAGGAGATCACCGACGGCCTCGACACCCTCCAGCTCGGCAGGCGGGAGGTCGCGAGCCGCGCCTACGTCGCCTCGTTCAACTTCCGGGGCCCCGACCAGCAGAAGAAGGTGGGTCACGCCTCGGGCGGCGAGCGCAACCGGGTGCACCTCGCGAAGCTCCTGCGCCGCGGCGGCAACCTGCTGCTGCTCGACGAGCCGACGAACGACCTCGACGTCGACACCCTGCGCGCGCTCGAGGAGGCGCTGCTCGAGTTCGCCGGCTGCGCCGTGGTGATCAGTCACGACCGCTGGTTCCTCGACCGCATCGCGACGCACATGCTGGCCTTCGAGGGCGGCAGCCAGGTCCACTGGCACGAGGGCAGCTACACCGACTACGAGGCCGACCGTCGGGCGCGCCTCGGCGCGGAGGCCGACCAGCCCCACCGCATCAAGTACAAGCCGCTCGTGCGCTCGTAGCGATCCCGGCGGGCCCCCGGCCAAGGATCATTCACAGGAGCCGAAAAAAAACGAGGCCCCCGTGGTCGGGCGGGGGCCTCGAGCGCTCGTCGGCGGGCTGCGGGCTGGACCACCTGGCGCTTCGCGTTGGCTCTACTCTGCCCCCTCCCCGGGGGCGTCACACCCAAATGCAGAAGTTTTTCAATCCCGTCAGGCGAAGGTGAAGCCGAGGACCTCCGCGAGCTCCCGCAGAGTGGCGCCGGCACCGGCGGCTGCCGCCTCGTCGAGGACCCGCAGGGCGCCCGGCGTGTCAAGATCGTCGTCGAGTGCCGCATGGAAGCCGGCGGCGAGCTCGGGCCGTGTCCCGTCGCCCCCCGCGGCGTCGCGCCACTGCTTGAACCCGGCCGCGGCCTCCTCGAGCCCCTCGTCGGTGAACGCCCAGTCGCGGCGGTAGTGGTGCTCGATGAGGTAGCGGCGGACCGCGCCCGGCTCGAAGCGCTCGAGGAGGTCGCTCACGAAGACGAGGTTGCCGAGGGACTTCGACATCTTCTGCCCGTCGAGCGACACCATCCCGGTGTGCATCCAGAAGCGGGCGAAGGGCGCCTGCCCGGTGAGATGCTCCGCCTGCACGATCTCGGCCTCGTGGTGGGGGAAGACGAGGTCGTTGCCACCGCCGTGGACGTCGATCGTCGCGCCGATGTGCCGCTGGGCCATCACCGAGCACTCGATGTGCCAGCCGGGACGGCCGGGACCGAAGTCGCTGTCCCAGCGCGGCTCCCCGGGGGCGCTCGGCTGCCAGAGGAGGAAGTCGAGGGCGTCGCGCTTGCCGGGGGCGCCGGGATCCCCGCCCTTCTCGGCGAACTGGCGGAGCGCCTCCTCGCGTTCGAGGCGCGACAGGCGCCCGAACTGCCCGGCGGCACGCGTGTCGACGTAGACGCGCCCGTCCCGGGTCGGGTAGGCGATCCCCGCGTGGACGAGCCCCCGGACCGCCTCGATGATCGCCGGCATAGTCTCCGTCACGCGGGGCTCCACGTCGGGTGGGCGCAGCCCCAGCGACTCGTTGTCGCGGGCGAAGCGCTCGACCTCCGCGCGCGCGAGGTCGCGGAAGTCCACGCCGAGCTCGCGCGCCTTGGCGAGGATGTCGTCGTCGACGTCGGTGATGTTGCGCACGTAGCGCACGGCGTGGCCACGGCGCTCGAGAACCCGCACGAGCACGTCGAAGGCGACGTAGGTGAACGCGTGACCGAGGTGGGTCGCGTCGTACGGCGTGATGCCACACACGTAGACGCCGACCACGGGGCCCGGCTGGAACGGGCGGACCGCGCGGGCGCTCGTATCGAACAGTCTCATGGACGCCAGCCTAGCGCCGGCGGGGGAGAGCCCGGCCGCGTGGTGGAGTGGACCAAGCGGCCGGGCCCGGGGGGCCTGACGTCTCGCGCTGTCGTCTCATGATGCTGCCCCCGAGCGCCGGTGACCATGGTCATCGCGGAGCATTTCGCAGGCGCGGCGGGGCTAGTGCGCGCCGTGCCGGTGCGCCGCGCCCGGGCGACGGGTCACACCCGTGTGCGCCGGCCCGCGACCGCCTGGAGCAACAGGAGGATGAGCACCGCACCGAGCACGCTGAACAGCAGCCCGAGCAGCCCCTGCTGCTGGACCCCCACGCCGAACGCGCCCGCGAGCAGCTGGCCGAGGAACGCGCCGCCGACGCCGACCGCGACCGTCGGCAGGCAGCCCATGCCGGCGGTGCCGGGGGTCACCAGACGAGCGAGCGCGCCGATGATGAGGCCGACGAACAGGGTCCCGATGATGCCTTCGACAACCATGGGAGGGACTCTACCCAGCCGTCACAGCGCGAGACGCTGCTGCGCGAGCACGGCCACCGGCGCCCAGCTGCGCCGGTGCAGCGCGCAGGGGCCGTGTGCGGCGAGGCCCGCCCGGTGCCCGGGGGAGGGGTAGCCCTTGTTGCGGGAGAAGGCGTACGGCGGGTGCTCGGGGCACGCGTCGGTCATGAGGCCGTCCCGCACGACCTTCGCGATGATGGAGGCGGCGGCGATGGAGGCCGACCAGGCGTCGCCGTGCACGATGCGCTCGTTCACGGTGCCGTAGCCGGCGAGGAAGTCCCAGTTGCCGTCGAGCAGGCAGACGTCGGGACGCAGGGCCAGCCCGTCGACGGCGCGGCGGGCGGCGAGACGGATCCCGTCGCTCATGCCGAGCCGGTCGAGCTCGTCGTTCGTCGCGTGGCCGACCGAGACGGCGAGGGCGAAGTCCTCGATGCGGGCGGCGAGCTCCTCGCGGCGTTGCGGGTCGAGCATCTTCGAGTCCCGCAGCTTGTACATGCGCCGGTCGCTCGGCAGCGCCACGGCCGCGTAGGTGACCGGGCCTGCCCAGGCGCCGCGTCCCACCTCGTCGATGCCCGCCACGACCGCGCCCTCGGCCCACCAGCGGCGCTCGTGGGTGAGGCCCGGCACGTCGGGCAGCCGTCGCCGCCGGCCGCCGCGGTAGACGACGTTCTTGCGCTGGTTCACGGGCTTGCCCATGTCGGGGCGCAACGCTACCCCACGAGCCCGCTGCCCCGCGGGAGGCGGTCGCTTCGCCGCCACGGGCGGTCACCGCTCGGCGTACCCTGGACGCGTCATCCGCACGACCAGGGAGCAGACGATGCGCAGGACGGTGCGCGCGCACAGTTCGGTCAACGCCCGCGACCGGCTCGCACGGGCCATCGCGCAGCTGCCCCCGCCGGCGCGCGAGGCCCTGGGGGCGGTTGCCGAACGCCAGGACCTGCCGCTGGTCGCCGGTGTCTGGACCGGGTCGGCAGGCGGCTGCCTCGTCGCGAACGTCGTCGCGACGCTCGACACGCCCGGCGCCGCCGAGCAGACGCTCGACCTGCGGGTGCTCGAGCTCATCCCCGAGCTGGGCAGCAGGGACCTCAACCGGCTGATCGTCGCCTGGGACGAGGCGGCGCTGCACGAGGGCCGCAGCGACGACGCCGCCCTGCGCCGCCTCCTGCGCGTGGCGCTCGACCGCGCGGGGATGGCGGCTCAGGAACCCGTCGGCGCGGCGCCGAGCTCGACGTCGACCGTGCGCTCGTCCTCGCCGCGGACGACGGTGAGCGCCACCTCGTCACCGGGGGAGTAGCGGCGGATCAGCCCCACGAGGCTCGCCATCGAGTCGACCGGGTCGCCGTCGACCGCGGTGATGATGTCACCGGCGGTCACGCCCGCGCGCTCGGCGGGCCCACCCGGCTCCACCTCGACGACCAGCGCGCCCTCGGTCACCCGCAGGCCGTAGAGCTCGGCGACGACCGGGTCGACGTCCTGCCCGCGCACCCCGAGACGGGCGTGCTCGACGAAGCCCTGCTCGACGAGCTGCTCGGCGATCGGCACGGCGGTCGTGGACGGGATCGCGAACCCGAGCCCCACGTTCGTGCCCGTGCCGGAGATGATCGCCGTGTTGATGCCGATCACCTGGCCGCGGTCGTTCACGAGCGGCCCGCCGGAGTTGCCGGGGTTGATCGCGGCGTCCGTCTGGATGAGGTCGACGAGGGGGGCCCGCGACGTCGGCACACTACGGTTGAGGGCGCTCACGACGCCGGCGGTCACCGTTCCCTCGAGCCCGAACGGCGAGCCGATCGCCACCGTGGTCTCGCCGACCCGCGGTGGGGACTCGGCGAAGTCGGGCACGGGCAGGTCGGTCGCACCCTCGGCACGAAGGACGGCGAGGTCGCTCGCGGGGTCGGTGCCGACGACCTCGGCGTCCCGCGGGGTGCCGTCGGGCAGGGTCACCCGCACCTGCTGCGCGCCCTCGACGACGTGGTTGTTCGTCAGCAGGTAGCCGTCCGCCCGGAAGATGACGGCCGAGCCCGATCCCGGACCGGGCGCGCCGAGGACGTCCACCCGGGCGACCGTGGGCAGCACCGCCTCGGCCACCTCGGCGAGCGAGGCGCCCTCCGCGGGGACCTCGGGCAGCTCGCCGCGTGGCGTCTCCCCCGACTCGACGGCGGGTGCGGCCGCCTCGGGCACCATCGCGCGGACCACGGGGACCGTCACCGCAACCGCCACGGCGGCGGCCACGAGCGCGGCGAGGAGCGCGGAGCGCAGCCCGCCCGACCCGCGGCGGCGCTCCGCTGCCGGCCCGCCGGCCGGTGCCTGGGGGGGAGACACCGGCGGCGGTGGCAGCACGAGCCGGGACGTGTCGGTGAGGGGAGACTGTCCCGGGAGGGAGGTTTCGCGGTTCATGTCCTGCTCCGAAGAAGGCGAGACTGGGTCCAACGGCTTCGGTGGCCCACCTTATGAGCCGGAGGGCAAAGAGCGCGGTGAGACGGGGTAAAGAAGTGGCAAAAGGTGTCGGCCTCGACGCGCCGGTCCTCCTCGTCGAGGACGACGACGGGATCGCCACGCCACTGGCCGCCGCCCTGCGCGGAGCGGGTTACCCCGTGGTGCGGACCGCGACCGGCGAGGCGGCGCTCGCCCGGGCGGCCGAGGGGGTCGCCGCGGTCGTGCTCGACCTCGGCCTGCCCGACATCGACGGCGTGGAGGTGTGCCGCCGGCTGCGGCAGGTGGCCCCGGGCGTGCCGGTGCTCATGCTGACCGCGCGGAGCACCGAGGCCGACGTCGTCGTGGGGCTCGACGCCGGCGCCGACGACTACGTCGCCAAGCCGTTCCGCCTCGCGGAGCTGCTCGCCCGGCTGCGGGCGCTGCTGCGCCGCTCCGCCGCACCCGACGACCCCGCGCCGGTCGCCGCGCCCCCCGTGGTCCCGCGGTCCTCGCCGCTCACCGCGCCGCGGCCCGTCCCGCTCGTCGCTCAGGACGTCCGCGTCGACACCGCCGCGCGCCGGGCCTGGCGCGGCGACACGGAGCTCACCCTGGCGCCGAAGGAGTTCGACCTCCTCGCGCTGCTCGTCGCGGAGGCCGGCGCGGCCGTGACCCGCGAGCGCATCATGACCGAGGTCTGGGAGACCGACTGGTACGGCTCCACGAAGACGCTCGACATGCACGTGTCGTGGCTGCGGCGCAAGCTCGGTGACTCGGCGGGCCGGCCCCGCTACCTCACGACGGTCCGCGGGGTGGGGTTCCGCTTCGAGGCGCAGCCACCCCGGGCATGAGGCGGCGGCTGCTGCTGTCGACGCTTACCGCCGTCGTCGCGGCGGTGCTGCTCCTCGGCGCGCCCCTCGCGGGAGCAGTGCGCGGCCTTCTCATCGGTCAGGCCCTCGACGAGCTCGAGCAGCTCGCGCAGAGCGCCGGGGTCGTTCTCGACGAGCAGGCCGCGCTTCCGGCCGACCTCGGGCTGCTCGTCCTCGCCGAGAGCACCGGGACCCGCCTTGCCCTGCTCACGGGTGACGGGCGGGTGCTCGTCGACAGCGGGGGGGCGCCGCGGGGCGCGATCGCCTCCGGCCCCGACGTCGCCCGGGCGGCGCAGGGCCGGGTCGGCCGGGCGCGCGGCGCGGGGCTCCTCAGCGTCGCCGTCCCGGTCGAGCGTGCCGGTCAGGCGCTCATCCTGCGGGCCACCGCCGACGACGCGCCGCTGCGGCGGGCGGTGCGCCGGTCCTGGCTGCAGATCGCCGGCCTGGCCGCGACCGCCCTCGCGGTCGGGGCGCTGCTCGCCATCTGGCAGGGGCGGCGCCTGGCCGTGCCGCTCGAGGACCTCGCCGCATCAGCCCGCCGGCTCGGCGAGGGGGACTTCTCCGCCCGCGCGCCCCGCAGCGGACTGCCGGAGCCCGACGACGTGGCGAGCGCACTCGACCGGACGGCCGACCGGCTGGCGGCGATGCTCGAGCGCAGCCGGTCCTTCAGCGCCGACGCCTCCCACCAGCTGCGCACCCCGCTGACCGCGCTGCGCCTCCACCTCGAAGCGCTCGAGGCGCTCGTCGGCGTCGCTGCGCGCGATGGCGCCGCCGCGGGGGACGGCGCCGCTCGGCTCGTCACGGCGGCGATCGCCGAGGCGGACCGTCTGGAGGCGACGATCGAGGAGCTGCTCGCGCTGGCGGCCGCGCCGGCCGGCGGCGAGCGCCTCGACCTCGGCAGGCTCGTCGCCGACCGGCTCGACGCCTGGCAGGCCCTCGCCCGGGCTCAGGGCCGCGGGGTGGTCGTCGAGCAGGGACCGGCGCCGGCGGTGCGGGCGCGTGAGGCGGCGATCGGCCAGTGCCTGCAGGTCCTGCTCGACAACGCGCTCGCCCACGGGCGGGGCACGATCACCGTGGTCGTCGACGCGGTGGGGCGCGGCGCCGGTGAGGGTGGAGGGGGCGAGGAGTGGGCCGGGGCGCGGCTGTGCGTGGTCGACGAGGGACCGGGACCGGCCCCGCGGATAGCCGCGCAGCTCGAGGGGGGTGGCGGCACGTCGGGGCGCGGGCTCGCCCTCGCCCGCTCGCTCGTGGAGGCCGAGGGCGGGAGGCTGCGCTTCCACCGGGCGGGCGGCACGACGATGGTGTGTCTGCTGCTGCCCGCCGAGCCCGCCGACGCGCCGGTCGGGGAAGCCGGGGGTTACGCCGGCGCTCCCCTACAATCCGACCCATGAGGCTCCGCCGCTGGAGGATGCCTGCCACGGTGCTCGTCGCGGTGCTCGGCACGGTGGCGGCGGCGTGCCAGCCGGTGGAGGACTTCGACGACCTCGGTGACGCCCCCGACAGCGAAGCGCCCGCCGAGGAGCCCGACCGCCGGGGGGCGCCTCACGTCGCGCTGCCCACGACCCTCGCCGAGACGCTCGAGCGGGGCGAGGACGAGGCCGTGCAATGGCAGAACGGCGCCCGGCTGGCGGAGGTCGTCGTCGACGTGACCGACGACGGCGGTCTCGCCGAGGGCCGCCTCATCTACCTCGCACCCGACGCCGACCGGATCCTCACGGTGAGCATCACGCGGGAGGGTGTCAGGCGGGACCGCCCGACCCTCGAGACGCTCGGGCTGCCCCCGATCCCCGGGCCCGCCGTCGAGGACCTGCCGCAGCTGCCGGCGGCGACGCGTGAGCCGGCCGACCTCGCCGCCGCCGCCGCCGAGGCGTTCGCGGAGTGCGGCGTGGAGGGTCGCCCGGCCACCGTCTACTACGCGACCGGCGCCCCCGTCGCCTGGAACGCCGACACGGGGCGGTGGGCCACGCCGCTCGAGTGGACCGCCACCGTCACCACCGAGGAGGGCGCGGGGGCCGTCCTTGACCCGGTGCACGCCACGGTCATCGACTGCCTGGCCGGGCCGGGCTGAGCGCGGCGTCAGGCCAGCCGCTTCCAGGTGTCGAGCGCTGCCGCGAAGCGCTCCCGCTTGGCCGGGTCCTGCACCCCCTGGCCTTCGGCGGTGGCGTTGACGAGAACGCCGAGCTTGCCCGCGTGGGCGTTGCGGTGGATCACCTGCGCGGCCTCGGCGGCACCCTCGAGGGGGTAGGTCCTCGTGAGGATCGGGTGGATCATGCCGAGGTCGACGAGCCGGTTGGCCTCCCACGCCTCCTTGTAGTTCGCGAAGTGGCTCGCGACCACCCGCTTGAGGTTCATCCAGAGGTAGCGGTTGTCGTACTCGTGGACGTACCCCGAGGTCGACGCGCAGGTGACGATCGTGCCCCCGCGGCGGGTGACGAAGACGCTCGCGCCGAAGGTCGCCCGGCCGGGGTGCTCGAAGACGATGTCGGGGTCCTCGCCGCCGGTCAGCTCCCGGATCCTCTTGCCGAACCGTCGCCACTCGCGGGGCTCCTGGCGGTCCCCGTCCCAGAAGGCATAGCCCTCGGCCTGGCGGTCGATCACGCGCTCGACGCCGAGCGACCGGAGGAGCTCGACCTTCTCGGGACTCGACACGACGCACACGGGGATGGCGCCGCCGTTCTGGACGAGCTGCGTGGCGAAGCCGCCCAGTCCCCCGGTCGCGCCCCAGATGAGGACGATGTCGCCCTGCTTCATGCGGGCGGCGTTGCGTCCCACGAGCATGCGGTAGCTCGTCGCGAGCGTGAGCGACAGGCAGGCCGCCTCCTCCCAGGTGAGGTGCGTGGGCATCGGCATGAGCTGGTTGCCCTTCACGAGGGCGAGCTCGGCCATGCCGCCGAAGTTCGTCTCGAAGCCCCAGATCCGCTGCCGGGCGTCGAGCATCGAGTCGTCGTGGCCCTCGGGGCCCTCCATGTCGACGGCGTTGCAGTGCACGGTGACGCGGTCACCGGGTCTCCAGCGGGTCACCCCCGGGCCGGTGCGCACGACGACGCCGGCGGCGTCGGACCCGACGATGTGGTGGTCGAGGTCGTGACGGCGGCCGAGGTCGGACTCGCGTCCGAAGCGCTCGAGGAACACGAACGTCGGCAGGGGTTCGAAGATCGACGTCCACACGGTGTTGAAGTTCAGCGCCGAGGCCATCGGGGCGATGAGCACCTCGTTCGGCCCGAGGGGAGGGATCGGGACGACGTCGACGTGCAGAGACTCGCGCGGGTCCTTGTCGTGCGTCGCGAGGCCGGCGAACCGCTCGACTTCGCTCTTGCGGACCACCGCCGCTCGCATCTGCCCGGGCAGGGGCAGGGCGGCGACCTCGGCCGGGTCGACGTCGGGTGCAAGTGCCGCGTCGAGCAGGGCGCCCAGGGGCTCGGCCATGCTCTCCCTCCTTCGTCTCGGCGGCGGGCCGGTCGAGGGGGCAGGGTATTCGCACGCGGCCGGACGGCCAACCCGCGCGCCGGTTCGCCGCCGCCCTCGCGGGTACCTCTACGGCAGTGGCCGGGACCGATCGCACAGAGGTGGTGTCGGACCGTGCCGCGGACGTCCGCTCCCGCCTGCCACCGACCCTGCGTGACGTCATCGAGGGGGCTGCCCGCCACCAGGTCCCCGTCCTCGCGGGCGGGCTGGCCTTCTTCGGGCTGCTCTCCCTCGCCCCGGCCGTCGGCGTCGGTCTCGGGCTGCTGCGGCTGCTCGCACCCGACGCGATGATCAGCGCGCTCGTCGACGGGTTGCGGCAGAGCTTCCCCGACACCCTCGGGCTCGGTGTCCTCCTCGAGCAGATGGACGAACGCGCCGGCCGCTACGCCGGCGTCGGGCTGCTCGTGATGCTCTGGCCGGCCACCACGCTCGCGAGCGGTTGGAAGCGGGCGCTCGACGCGGTCTGCGAGCACGCCACGGAGCCGGCCGTGCGGGGGGTGCTCGGCCGGCTGAAGGGCGTCGCGATCGGCTTCGTGCTGCTCGCCGGGATGCTCGTCCTGCTCGGCGTCGCGGTCGCCGGGACGACGTTCCTCGGCAACCGCGCGGCGGTGTTCGCCATGGTCGCCGTGGCGGCGGTGGTCCTGCAGTTCGGCTTCGCGCTGCTCGTCTACCGGGTGCTGCCACCCGAGGCGCCGGCCTGGTCGGCGTTGCGGCCGGGAGCGGCCTGGTCGACGCTCGGGGTCTGCATCGTGACCGTCGCGCTGGCGGTCGCGCTCACGGCCGCCGAGCAGTTCGCGCAGCAGTACCCGCCGACGCTGTCGACCGCCGTCGTGCTCGGCCTTTGGCTGTACGGGGCCAACCTCAGCCTCCTGCTGGGCGCGGAGCTCAACACCGCCCGCCAGCGCTAGGTGAGCCGGTGCGCCAAACGGCCCTCACCCGTACCCGGTCCCCGTCTTCCCTTCCCCTTGGAAGACGGTCCGTGGTCGTCGTGAGGGCCGCTTGACGACGGCGACGATACGGTCGCCGGGAAAGCACCGTCAACCGCGTCGTCCACAGGCTTTTCCCCACCTTGTGGACGCAGGCACGACAGCCTGCGAAAACGGTGGACGGGTTGGGGAGAGGCCTGTGGACACGCGCGGGACGGGGAAGATTTTCTCGTCGGGAAAGCGGGCTGACCAGCGCGGACACCGAGGAGAGGCTGTGGATCGCAGATTTTTCTCGACGGGCCGTGGGCGCGCCGGTCAGTCCACGTCGAGCTCGGCCGCCGCCATGCGGACGAGCCAGCGGCTGGGGTCGCGCAGCTCCTCGCCGGTGGGCAGGTGGGCGGGTTCGCGCCAGGCCCGGTCGAGCCCCTCCTGGCCCCGCGCCGCGAGGACGGCCTCGCAGAACCCCCGGCCGAGCCGCAGGTCGCGGGGCTGCAGGTCGAGCCCGATGAGCTGCTCGAGGAAGCGCTCGCCGGGGCCCTTGGCTGCCCGCCTGCGGCTGATCGCCTCCTCGATGCGGGGCAGGGCCGTGAGCTTGTCGCCGGCTGCCGCCGCCACGACCGTCGAGACCCATCCCTCGGTGAACGCCACGAGTGCCTGGAGCCGTTCGAGGGTGGCGCGCTGCGCAGAGGTGGGCTCGACCGCGAAGGCGTCGGGGCGCCCGAGCGCCTCCCGCAACGCCTCGGGGTCGAGCGGGTTGGCCGCGCCGGGCGCCATGCCGAGCTGGCCGAGCTGGTCCATGAGCCGCCCGGGGTCGAGGTCGGCTTCGGAGGCGAACCGCTTGATGAGCTCGGCGACGTGCCCGCGCAGCCACCGCACGCCGGCGAACTGGCGGCGGTGGGCGGACTCGCGGAGCGCGAGCCAGTAGGTGAACTCGGTTCGGTCGAACCCGTAGTCGCGGGCGAAGCGGTCGGCCGTGTCGCCGACGGTGCCGATGGTGCGGGGGTCGAGGGTCGGCACGCCGAGGTCGTACGTGCCGAGCAGCTGAGCCGCGAGATGGCCGGCCACCGTGCCGATCTGCACGCCGTAGAGCATCGCGCCCATGGAGCCCAGGGCCTGGCCCATGGCCCCGGCCATGGCGTCGAACTCCTCGGGGAGCGACTTCGTGAGGGCGCTGCCCATGCCGGCCGCCAAGGGCTCGACGTACACCCCCAGGCCCGCGCTGGAGCAGGCCAGCCGCACCCACTCTCCCCGGCTCAGCGCGCGCACCGGGCCGTCGACCTGCGGCAGGTCGGTGACCTGGTCGAGCCACAGCTCGGCGACGTCGGCGGCGCGCCGGAGCTCCTCCCCCTCGTGCGCCGCGCCGCCGGTCGCGCCGGCGCCGGAGGGCAGCCGCCCGGCCGGGGCGCCGCCGCTCGGCTCGGCGACCGCGAGGGCCGTCTGGCTCGCGAGGTCCCAGTTGACCGGCCCGCCGCGCCAGGACATCACCTTGGCGAGCTCCCGGAACAGCGGCACGTTCTCGAACATGCGCGGATCGAAACCGCCGGAGAAGGGGTCCGTCATCACGGTCCTGCCTGTGGCGTGGGCGCACACCCGCCGACTCGGTGGGTGCTCGGGGACGCTGCCATGGTAGACGTGTACCGTTCAGAGTGGTCAGGAGGTCCCGAGTCTCCATGAGCACGGTCGCCGTCACCGGCGCGAACAGCCCGGTCGGTCGGGCCCTCGTCGCCCGTCTCGACGCGGCGCGGTCGGTGACCCGCGTGGTGGCCGTCGACCTCGACGAGCCCGACATGCCCGCCGCCAAGCTCGAGTTCCGCACCGCCGACGTGCGTGACCCGCTCCTGCCGAACGCGCTGGCGGGCGCCGACGTCGTGGTGAACCTCGCGGGACGGGCGGGCTCGACGCGCGACGAGGACACGATGTTCGCGCGCACGGTCAACGGCACGCGCAACATGCTCGCGGCGGCCGCCAAGGTCGGGGCCACGAAGGTCGTGCACCTGTCGAGCGCTGCCATCTACGGCGCGCATCCGGACAACCTCGTGCCCTTGCCGGAGTCCGCACCGCTGCGGGCCAACCCCGACTTCGGGTACGGCTACCAGCAGCTGCTCGCCGAGGAGCTGGTGGCGGAGTGGGCCGCGGGGCACCCCGACGCGACGGTGACCGTGCTCCGCCCGGCGCCCATGCTCGGACCCGGCGTCGACGGCTTCCTCGCGCGGCAGCTCGAGTGCCTGCGGCTGCCGCTCGTGCGCGGCCACGCCCCGCCCCGCCAGTTCGTCCACGTCGAGGACGTCGCCGCCGCGCTCGCGCTCGCGGTCACCGCCGACCTGCCGGGGCCCTACAACGTCGCGGCCGACGGCTGGCTGGCCGCGGAGGAGCTGCTCGGGCTGCTCGGCCGCAAACCGGTCGTCGTGCCCGAGGCGGTCGCGTTCACCACGGCCGAGCAGCTGTGGGCCCGCGGCCTGTCCGAGCTGCCTGCGGGAGCGGTCCACTACGTCATGCATCCGGTCGTGCTCGACACCGACCGGCTGCACGAGCAGGGTTGGGCGCCCACGCGGTCGAACCGGGAGATCATCCGCGAGTTCGCCGACGCCCACCGCCCCTACCTCACCCTCGGGCGGGTCAGGCTCCGCCGCCGTCAGCTAGGGTTCGGGCTCGTCGCGATCCTGGCACTGCTCGGTGGGCTGCTCACCTTCCGTCGGTCCCGCCGCTCCCTGTAGCGCAAAGGAGGACCCCATGTCCCAGCCGCCGCAGACCCCCCCACCTCCGCCCTGGGACGGAGGCGGCTCCTCGCCCGGCGGGCAGGCGACCTGGGACGCCCCCTCCGCGCCCCCGCCCCAGCGGGGTTCCAACGGGGTGGCCATCGCCTCGCTCGTGTGCGGGATCATCGCGCTGCTGCTCAGCTGGATCCCGCTCATCAACGTGCTCGCGCTCATCCTCGCCATCGTCGCCGTGGTCACCGGCGTCATGGGCATCCGCCGTGCGAACCAGCCCGGCGTCGGTCAGAAGGGGCTGGCGATCGGAGGTCTCGTCACCGGGATCCTCGGGGCCCTCCTGTCGGTGGCCATCCTCCTCGCCGTCTTCGCGGCCTTCTCCGATCCGCAGTTCCGCGAGCCGTTCGAGCGTCTCATGGAGGGGGAGGACCCGGAGCGGGTCATCGAGGACCTCGAGCGCCAGCTGGAGGACGAGCAGCGGTAGGTCTGCGCCGGGGCTTGTTCACGCCGGCTCGCCGAGCCCGCCTGTTGCGAAGCCGTGCTAGCCGGCCGCCGGGACGTCCTCCGGCACGATGTGGGCTGCGGCCCACGCGTCGTAGGCGGGGTCGAAGTAGCGGACCCGGATCTTCTTGAACTCCGCCGTCGAGTAGAGCAGGCGGTAGTCGGACAGACCGGTGCGCCGCTGGATGGAGGCGACGGCCTCCTCGACCTTGGCCTTCGACGTCGCGTGGATCATCCCGAACAGCGCGTAGGGCCAGTCCGGGTAGGTGGGGCGCCGGTAGCAGTGGCTCACGGCGGCGTAGCCGGCGAGCTGGTAGCCGTACTCGTCGGTGCGCTCCTCGGGCACCGCCCACACGCTCATGGCGTTCGCCCCGAACCCGGCGCGGCGGTGGTGGAGGACCGCGGCGAAGCGGCGCATGAGGCCCTCGTCGATGAACGCCTCGGCGGCCTTCACGACCGCGTCCTCGCTCGTGCCGAGGCGCTCGGCCATCGACGCGAACGGCGTGCGCTCGACCGTGAGGTCCTCCTGGAGCTCCTTGACGAAGGTGACCTCCTCGGGTGTGAGGTCCTCGGCGGTGCGGGGCGTCTCCCGGTACGCCGGCAGCGTCGACTGGGCGTCCATGGCCCGGGCGTCGGAGACGTCGAGGTCCACACCGATCTTGTAGAGCTTGAGCGTCGGCAGCACCCGCGTCGACGTCGCCCCCGACAGCCGGTGCAGCGCGTTCACGTGCGTCTGCAGGTCCATGTGGGGGGGCACGGCGACCGTCCACCAGATGTTGAACTCGTGGTTGCGCCGGTAGTTGTGGCTGACGCCGGGATGCGCGGAGATGACGGCGGCCGCCTCGTCGATGCGGGTCTCGTCGACGGCGGTGGCCACCAGAGACGAGCGGTAGCCAAGCTTGCGGGTGTCGAAGATCGCCGAGACCTGCCGGATGATGCGCTGGTCCTTCAGGCGCTCGTAGCGGGCCATCACCGCGTCCTCGGACTCGCCAAGGCGCTCCCCGAGCGCCGCGAACGGGCGCGTCACGAGCGGGAACTCCGTCTGGATGATGTTGAGGAGGCGCTGGTCGGTCTCGTCGAGGGTGACGCGACCGACGGTCTTGGCAGGCATGTGGCTATCGTACGGGCGATGCCGGCCCGCCTGCACGCCAGCCTGACCGATCACCCCCTGTCGGTCGAGGCCGCGCACGCCTTCGTCACCGACCCGGCTTGCGGAGCGGTCGTCGTGTTCACCGGCACGGTCCGCGAGGAGTCGGAGGGCCGGCGGGTGACAGCCCTGTCCTACGAGGCCTACGCCGAGCAGGCGGAGCGGCAGCTCGCCGCGCTCGCCGCCGAGGTGGCCGAGAAGTGGCCGGCCGTGCAGGCCGTGTGGCTCGAGCACCGGGTCGGCACGCTCGCGATCGGCGAGCCCTCCGTCGTCGTGGCCGTCTCGGCGGCCCACCGGGCCGAGGCGTTCGAGGCGGCCCGCCACGGCATCGACACGCTGAAGAAGACCGTGGCCGTCTGGAAAGAGGAGCACTGGGCCGACGGGGGCAGCCACTTCCCCGGCTCCCCCTGAGCCGGGCCCCCCGGAACGACCCTGCCCGTCCGGCCGGAACAGGAGTTGCGTCGACCGGCGGGCGGTGCCTAGGCTCGCCCCGTGTCCATCCTCCTCCTGCTCTGCACCGCCGCGGCTGCCGTGTGGCTCGCCGCGAGCGCCGCCGGCTCGTACCGGCGCAGGCGCTCCACGACGGGGCAGTCGGTCGAGGGGTTCGCCCGCGCGCTCGGCGCGCTCGACCCGGCGACGAGCAGGGCCCGACCGCTGCACACCCCGCCCCCGCGTGGTCCCGCCCCGCGGGGGCGCACCCCGGCCGGGCACACCCCGGGTGGTCACGCCCCGCCGTCCGCACGGGCCCGCAGGCCCCGCCCGCGCGGGCAGCCCCTGCGTGTGCGGAGGTCTGCTGATGCGGGGGGCCGCGGGCGGTAACGTCCCTACATGTCCCGCGACATCGCCATAGACCTCGGAACGGCGAACACGCTCGTGTGGAGCAAGGGCCGGGGCATCGTGCTGAACGAACCGACGGTCATCGCGGTCAACCAGCGCAACGGCGACGTGCTCGCCATGGGCCACGAGGCGTACGCGATGATCGGCCGGACGCCGGGCCACATCACCGCCGACCGCCCGCTGCGCGGCGGTGCGGTCACCGACTTCGACACCACCGCCCGCCTGCTGAAGCTGCTCATGCAGCAGGTCGGGGTGACCCGCTTCACGCGGGCGCGCGCGGTCATCTGCGTGCCGAGCGCGATCACCGAGGTCGAGCGCCGCGCCGTCCAGGAGGCCGCCCTCCAGGCGGGCGCGACCGCCGCCTACCTCATGGAGGAGCCGATGGCCGCGGCCATCGGCGCGGGCCTGCCGGTGCACGAGCCCGAGGGCTCGATGGTGATCGACGTCGGCGGCGGAACGTCGGAGGTCGCCGTCGTCTCCCTCGGCGGGGTCGTGGCGTGCCGGGCGGTGCGCGTCGGCGGCTTCGACATCGACGCGGCGCTGCAGGGCTTCGTCCGCCGCGAGTACGCGGTGGCAATCGGCGAGCGCACCGCCGAGGAGCTGAAGATCGCCATCGGCTCCGCCTACCCCCAGGCCGAGGAGCCGAAGGCGGAGATCCGCGGCCGCGAGCTCGCCACCGGGCTGCCCAAGGTGGTGGTGGTTGGGGCGGAGGAGGTCCGCGAGGCCATCGAGGACGAGATCAGCCAGATCGTCAACGCGGTCGTCGACACGCTCGGTGAATGCCCCCCCGAGCTCACCCAGGACCTCCTGGAGCGGGGAATGTGGCTCGTCGGCGGCGGTGCGCTCCTGCGCGGGCTCGACGCCCGCATCGCCCAGGAGACCCAGCTCAAGGTGAACCTCATCGACGCCCCGCTCGAAGCGGTCGTGAAGGGCGCCGGCGCGACGATCGAGTCCTTCGACAACCTCAAGGACCTGTTCGTCAACAGCTGACGCGGCCGACGTGGCGGGATCGCCCGCGGGCGCCGCAGGTTCCACTGGGTCCAACCGTCGTGTCCACCCGTACACTGGGTCGGTATGGCCGCCAGCCTTTTGACGCCCCTGCACCTGGCCGCCAGCCTGCTCGCGCTCTTCGCCGCCGCGGGGCTGGCGATCATCGTGCTCACGCGCCCCGGACGGCCCACGGCCGGTTCGGGCGGCCGGGGACCGGCGACGCTCGCGGCCGTGGGCGCCGTGGCGATCGCGGTCAGCCACGGCCTGTCGGGGGCGCTCGTCACCGGCCTGGGTGACACCGTCGCCTGGCTGCGCGCCGCCGGGCTCGTCCTCGTCGCGGTCGGGCTCTCCACCCGCGACGTCGCGCGGCTGAGCAGCCCGGCCGTGCTCATCCCCGTCGCGCCGCTGCCCGCCGCCGTGGTGAGCGCCGTGGCCGGCGGCCTGGCGGGGCTGCGGGCCCTCGTCGGCGGGCGGCGCACCGCGCTCGTCGGGCTCGCCCTGCTCGCCTGGGGGGCCGCGGAGTGGGTGGCGCATACCTCCGCGACGGCCGCGAGCTGGCTCGTGCTGGCCGGCTCGCTCGCGCTCGGGGCGTGGGTGTGGCAGGCGAGCGCCCGGCGGCTGCAGGCGAAGTTCGTGACGGCGTTCGTCGGCAGCCTGCTCGTCGTCGTGGTGCTGATGGCCGGGACCCTGTCGGGCCTCGGCTCGGCGGACCTCGTCGCCGAGGAGCTGCGCCGGCTGGAGGGCTCCGCGGAGCGCCTCGCGCAGGAGATCGCACGCTGGCCGGAGGACGCGGTCAGCGCGGGGGGCCCGTTCGCGGCCGCCGGCGAGGGGTTCCTCCGCATCGGCCCCGAGGACGAGAACCTCCTCGCCGTCGCGTACAACGCGTTCTTCTCGACGCAGGACTTCTTCGTGCTGCTCGGTCCCCGGGGGGAGAAGCTGTCGGCCTACTCGCCGACGGAGGACCTCGCCGTCGACTCGTTCGTCCTCGGTGTCGCGGGCACCCCCACGGTCGAGCGGGTCCTCGGCGGCGAGGCCGCGGCGGGCGACCTTATCACCGTCGCCGGCCAGATCGTCGCGGTCGGTGCGGTGCGCCTCGAGGACACCCCCGAGGAGGTGCTCGGCGTCCTGCTCACCGGCCGGGTGGCCGACGACGTGTGGGTCGAGAGCGCGGCGGTGCCCGACGTGCACGTCATCGTCGAGACCGGCGAGAACTTCACCGCGGCCTCCGAGGGGGTCGAGAGCGCGTCGCCGCGCATCGTCGCGCAGCTCGCCGACGGGGCGACCCGCCAGGCGCTGACCGCCGACGGGCGCGTGTGGTACGCGGCGGCGCAGCCCATCCGCGACCCGGGTGGCGACCCGGTCGGGCGGGTCGTGGCCGTCTCGACCTCCGACGTCATCGCCCAGCTCGAGCACGACATGGCGCAGCGGCTGTTCCTGCTCGCCCTGCTCGGCGCGCTGTTCGCCGGGGCGGTCGCGGCGCTCGTCACCCGGCGGCTCGTGGCGCCCATCCGCCGGCTCACCACCGCGGCGGCCGCCGTCCGGGAGGGCGACCTCGAGGCGGAGGCCGCCATCGACAGCCCCGACGAGGTCGGCGAGCTCGGGCGCACGTTCAACGAGATGACCGTGTCGCTCGCCGCCCAGTCCGCGCAGCTGCGGGAGGCCGCGACCGTCCAGTCCCGCCTGCGCGCCCGCATGGAGGCGCTGACGGCGTCGATGGGCGACGCGCTCGTCGCCGTCGACGCCGACGGCAGGATCATCACGTTCAACCCCGCCGCCGAGCGCCTCGTGGGCCGCGCGGTCGACGACGTCCTCGGGCTGCCGCTCGAGGAGGTCCTGCGGGGCAGGGGCCCGGGCGACACCGCGGCGACCGCGGCCCTCGGCGCCCCCGACAGCGAGGAGGCCGTCGCCGTGCAGCTGCTGCTCGAGCGCGAGGGGCGCGAGCCGGTCCCGACCGCCGCCACGGCCGCTCCCGTGCGCGACCCCGACGGGCAGGTGCTCGGGCGGGTGCTCGTGCTGCGCGACGTCACGCGCGAAGCCGAGATCGAGCGCATGAAGACGGAGTTCCTCGCCAACGTCAGCCACGAGCTGCGCACGCCCCTCACGCCGATCAAGGGCTACGCCGACGTGCTCGCCCGGCGCGACGTCGGCCTCGACGCGACCCGCCGGTTCGCCGAGCAGATCCTCGCCTCTTCCGCCCGCCTCGAGCGGATCGTGCAGATGGTCGTCGACTTCGCGGCGCTCGACAGCGGGCGACTGCGCCTGAAGCGGGAACCGGTGGCGCTGTCCGACCTCGTCGGTGAGGCGCTCGACGAGTGGCGCGCCCGCCACCCCGAGCGTGACTTCCACCGCTGGGTGGCGCGGGCCCTGCCGCCGGTGCTCGTCGACGCCGGCATGCTGCGCCGCTGCCTCGACGAGCTGCTCGACAACGCGGTGAAGTTCTCGCCGGGGGGCGAGCCGGTGACCGTCACCGCGAAGCTCGACACGGACCTGCCGACGCCGATGGTGCGCCTGTCCGTCCGCGACCGCGGTGTCGGCATCGAGCCGAAGACCGCGGCGCGGATCTTCTCCGACTTCTACCAGGTCGACGCGAGCGAGACGCGCCACTACGGCGGCCTCGGACTCGGGCTCGCGCTCGTTCGGCGCATCGTCGACGGGCTCGGCGGGGACGCCTCCGTCGAGTCGCAGGCCGACTGCGGCTCGACGGTGAACCTCCTGCTGCCGGTCGCGGACCACTCCGCGGCGAAGGAGGAGGAGGTCGACGACAAGGCGTCGGAGCCGGCTCGGGGCGCGGGCTAGTCAAATAGGGCGGCTGTTCGGCAGGGGCGGAGCGACTTACCATGGCGCTCGAACGCGGGCTGTCCGACGACGTCCTTGCCTCTACCCGGAGCGTTGCCTGTCCATGGTCCTCCCCCGCCGCAGCGGCACCAACACCTGCTCCGTGCGCCGCAACCGGGCGCTGCTGGTGCCGCTCGCGGCCGTCCTCTTCGTCGGCGCCTGCAGCGGCGGTGACGATCTCGGCGGGCAGGCGGTCGCGCGCCTCAGCTCCGGTGAGGCGGTCGAGGTGGCCATCGGCACGAGTTGGCAGCCCCTGTCGGTCGGCGACGAGGTGCCCGGCGGCGCCCGGGTGCGCACCGGTGAGAGCGAGGCGCGTCTGGCGTTCCGGGGCGGCGAGGTGTGGCTCGCCCCGCAGGCGGCGGCGGTGCTCGAGGACAACCGGCTCGACCTGCTGCGCGGCGAGGCCCTCGTGCAGAGCAAGGGCGACCTCGACACCCGCTGGACCGACGTGGAGGTCGACGGCTCGGGCGTGTACCGCCTCACGCCGGGCATCGCCCCCCGGATCGGGGTCTACCGCGGCGAGATCCGCGTGCACCGGCCTCCCGAGACCCGCACGGTGCGCGCGCTGCGGGAGGCGGCGCTGTCCTCGCGGCGCCTGCCGCCCTCCGGGCAGCCGCTCGCCTACCGCCACGACGACCCATGGGACCGGCTGCTGCTGGCCGACGCGATCGCCTTCGACGGCGAGGCGGAGCGGCTCGTCCGCGGACTGACGAACGAGTACGGCACCGAGCCGCGGTCCGAGGACTTCTACGCGGGTTTTGCGGTCGCCCCCGAGCGCACCGTCCCGCTGGTCGCCCGGGCGGTGCGCGGAGGCGCGACGCCGGCCGGCGTGGGCCCGCCCGGCGAGGCGCTCCTGCTGCTGTTCGTCGCCCAGTCGGCGGCGGACGCGGACACGCCCGAGGCAATCGCCGCAGCGCTCGAGCGGGTGGTCGAGCTGCGGTCCGCGGGCGCGCGGTGGGGGCTCGTCGCCACCGAGCTCGGGATCACCGCGCGCCGGCTCGCCGAGGTGGTCGACGCCGCTCAGCTTCGCTACAGCGCACGGGTCGCCCGGGTCGAGGGCGCGTCACCCCCGGCCGCCGCGACCGCGCCCGGCGCCGCTCCCCGACCGCAGCCGGGGGCGCCGGCCCCCGGAGGGGCGACCGAGCCTGCGAACCCCGCGCCTCCTGCGCCGCCCGCTCCCGCTCAGGAGCGGCCACCGCCCCCGCCGACCGGGCAGGAGCCGGCGCCGGGCGCCCCGGCCCCCGGCCCACCCGGTGGTGGGCAGGCCGACGACCCGCCCGGCGGCGCACCGGGCCCCGCGCCGAACCCCACCGACCTGCTCGGCCGGCAGCCGTCGAAGGGCCTCGTCGAGTCGGTTGTCGACCTCCTCCTCGCCATCCCCTGAGGCGGGTGCCGGGAGGCTTCTCGGCACCGTCAACTAGACTGCGCAGGTCCGTCCGGAAACGAAGGGATCGGCGTGCTGAGCCCCGAGGAGATCGAAGGGCGGGACTTCCTCGTCTCGTTGCGAGGATTCGACCGCGCCGAGGTGCGCTCGTTCCTCGCGGAGGTCGCCGCCCAGGTCGGCGAGCTGCAGGGGCGCCTCGAGGACGCCGAAGCCGCCTATCGGGCGCAACGCGACGTCGAGCCGCCTACTGCCGACATCCCGGACGAGCCGCCGAAGGAGACCGGGACGTTCGCCGGGATCGGCCGGGAGACGGAGCGCATCCTCGAGGCGGCGAAGGAGGCCGCCGAGGGGATCATCCGCCAGGGCCGTGTCGACGCCGACCGCGAGGTGCAGGCGGCGCGGCGGGAAGCCGTGCGCATCATCGCGGAGGGCGAGCAGCGCCGGGAGGCCGTCGAGGCGGTTGTCGCCGGTCTCGAGGCCGCGCGGGCGGAGCTCTCCGAGCACCTGCGCGAGGTCGGGCGCACGCTCGACCGGGTGCTCGCCGAGCTCGCCGAACCCGTTGCGGCCACCGTGCGCGAAGCGTTGACGGCCGAGCTGCGCGCGGCGGTGCCCGAAAGCACCGACAGCGGCGCGGGGGGCGCCGACGAGGCGCGAGAGGGTCCGGCGGAGCCGCCCCCGGGTGCCCTTGCCGACCCTGTCGACATCGACGAGGGACCAACCGTCGACGCGCCGGGGTCGGCAGACGCGCGCGCGACCGGTGACGGCGCCGCCGCGGGCCACGAGGCGCCGGTCACGCCGGTGGAGGCGCGGGGCGAGGCGGGCGGAGCGGGGGAGCCCCGTGACGCGGCACGACCGGTGGAGACCTCCTCCGCCCCGGAGGCTGCGGCCGAGGACGTCAGCGAGCCCCCGGTCGACGAGCTCGCCGACGTCATCCCCCTCGACGAGGCGGCGGACGACCCGTCCGACCCCCACGGCCTGCGCGGGTCGGCGCTCACCCCCCTGCGCCCCACCATGCTGCGGGCCATCAAGCGCGCGTTGCAGGAGGTGCAGAACGTGACCCTCGACCGGTTGCGCCGGGCGGGCGGCGAGGCCGAGCCGACGATGCTCCTGCCCGGCGACGACGAGCTGAGCACGATCGCCGCGGCGGCCGCGGATCCACTGGCGGGCGCCTACCGTGCGGGCACCGATGTGGCTTCGCTGATCGCCGACCGCGAGCTGCCCGATCCGTCCGCCGACCGCGACCTCGTGGCCGACTTCCGCTCGGACGCCGCCGAACGGGTTCGCAGCCCGCTGGCCGCGACGCTGCGCATGGGCCGCTCCACGAACGAGCCGCCGCCCGCGCTGTTCGACCGGGTGGCCGCGGTGTTCGCCGAGCTGCGCAGCAGCGTCGCCGAGGAGCTCGCCACGACGCACCTCATGCGCGCCTACGAGCTCGGCCTGATCGACGCGTGGGCCGCAGGCGGCATCACGCACCGGCGGTGGGTGCTCGGGCGGGAACCCCGGTGCCCTGAGGCGCGTTGTCGCCATAACGACCAGGCCGGCGTGGTGGCGATGGGCGCCACCTATCCGAGCGGCCACGAGGTCCCCCCCGTCCACGTCGGCTGCAGCTGCACAACCGTCCCCGTATCGGAGTCCTCTCCATGAGCAACGCCGAGCCGCGTCGCGGCCGTCGCGGCGACCGCCGCATCCTCGGAACCTGCCGGTGATCCACGAACTCCGCCGCCGCTGGTGGCTGCTCCTCCTCGGGCTCGTCGTCCTCCTGCTGGTGTTCGGGACCCGGGTCGCCACCTTCTACACCGACGTCCTGTGGTACGACAGCCTCGGCTTCAGCCAGGTGTTCTGGACGTTGCTCACGACGCGTGTCGGCCTGGGTCTCGTCACCGGGCTGCTCATGGCGGGCCTGCTCGCGGGCAACCTCATGCTCGCGCGGCGCCTCGCGCCGCCCTACCGCATCCCATCGGCGCAGGAGGAGAGCGTCGAGCGTTACCGGGAGGCCGTCGAGCCGTTCGCCCGGCCGCTGCTGCTCGGCGTTGCGCTGCTCATCGGTGTGCTGTCGGGGCTGTCGATGGTGGGGGAGTGGGACACCTACCTGCTGTGGGCGAACGCGACCGAGTTCCGCATCGCGGACCCGCAGTTCGGCCGCGACGTCGGCTACTTCGTCTTCGTGCTGCCGTTCCACGCGCTGGTGAACTCGTGGCTGTTCACCGCGCTCGCGCTCACCACCGTGCTGTCGGCGGTCGCTCACTACCTGTTCGGCGGCATCCGCCCCCAGTCGCCGGGGCAGAAGATCGCCCCGCAGGTCGCCGTCCACTTGTCGATCCTGCTCGCCGGCCTCGTCGCCGTGCGCGCCTGGGGCTTCTGGCTCGACCGGTACATGCTGAGCTACTCGCAGCGCGGGACCGTCACGGGCCTGTCCTACACCGACGTCAACGCCCAGCTCATCGCGCTGCAGCTGCTCGCGGTCATCGCCGCGGTGACGGTCGTGCTGTTCCTCGTCAACATCCGTTTCCGCGGGTGGCTGCTGCCCTCGGCCGGTGTGGGCATCCTTGTCGTCGCCGCGGTCGTGCTCGCCGGGGTGTACCCGGCGGTCATCCAGCGCCTGCAGGTGGTGCCCCAGGAGCTCCCGCGCGAACGGCCGTTCATCGACCGCAACCTGCAGATGACCCGCTACGCCTTCGGTCTCGTGATCGACGACGACGTCGAGTTCGAGCGCTTCCCCGCCGCCTCGTCGCTGACGCCCCAGCAGGTGGCCGACAACCAGCGGACGATGCAGTCGATCCGGATGTGGGACCCCGCAACGCTGCAGACCACCTACAAGCAGCTGCAGGAGCTGCGGACCTACTACGACTTCCGCGACGTCGACGTCGACCGCTACGTGATCGACGACGACCTCCAGCAGGTGATGATCAGCGTCCGTGAGCTGAGCGAGACGGACCTGCCCGCCGCCGTGCAGAACTGGCAGAACCGCCGGCTGGTGTTCACGCACGGCTTCGGGCTGGTGGCGAGCGACGTGAGCATCGCCGACCGGGGCGGCCAGCCGGTTTTCTTCGTGCGCAACATCCCACCGGAGGGCGTGGAGAAGCTGCAGATCGAGAACCCGCGGATCTACTTCGGCGAGAACCCGCCCGAGTACTCGATCATCAACACCGACCAGCGCGAGCTCGACTACCCCGTCGAGGGGCAGGACCCGGCGACCTACGAGTACACCGGGCAGGACGGGGTGCGGATCGGGGGGCCGCTCGGGCGCCTCGCCTTCGCACTGCGCTTCGCCGAGCCGAACTTCCTCTTGAGCGACCTCATCAACCCCGACTCGCGGGTGCTGTTCACCCGCCACATCCGCCAGCGTGTCGAGGCGGTTGCGCCGTTCCTCAAGTACGACCACGACCCCTACCCGGTCGCCGTCGACGGGCGGGTGAAATGGGTGCAGGACGCCTACACGACCACCGACATGGTGCCGTACTCCGAGCGCATCGAGCTCGCGGAGCACACGCTGGCCGAGCAGCGCCAGCTCGTGCCGACTCAGGGGCCGGACGGCGAGCTCGTCCTCGTCGAGCAGACCCGCCAGCTGCCTGGGCTGACCGGTCAGGCGAACTACATCCGCAACAGCGTCAAGGCCGTCATCGACGCCTACGACGGGACCGTCGAGCTGTTCGTCGTCGAGGAGGACGACCCGGTCATCCGGGCCTGGATGAACGTCTTCCCCGACAGCTTCACGTCGGTCGCGGAGGCGAGCGAGGATCTCCAGCGCCACTTCCGCTACCCCGAGGACATGTTCCGGGTGCAGGCCTCCATGTTCGAGCGCTACCACATCATCGACGCCGAGCAGTTCTTCTACGGCGAGGACGTTTGGACGACGCCGCTCGACGAGGCGTTCACCGCCAACCAGCAGGCGCTGCCGGCGGCCCAGCAGCAGCGGCCGCGGGAGATGCGGCCGTACTACCTGCTCATGCGGCTGCCCGGCGAGGAGGACGAGGAGTTCGCCCTCATCCAGCCGTTCACGCCTTTCGACCGGCCGAACCTCATCGGCTGGCTAGCGGGGCGCAGCGACGGCGAGAACTACGGCCAGCTCAAGGCCTACATCATGCCGCCCGACCGCACGGTGTTCGGGCCGAACCAGGCGCAGTCGCAGATCGACCAGGACGCCGAGATCGCCCGCCAGATCGCCCTCTGGAGCCAGTCGGGGTCGCGGGTGATCTACGGCAACCTGCTCGTCATCCCCATCGAGGACTCGCTGCTCTACGCCCAGCCGTTCTTCCTGCGCGCCGAGCGGGGCGAGATCCCCGAGCTGCGGGCGGTGGCGCTCGTCTTCGGCCAGGAGGTCGTCTTCGAGAACACGTTGAGCGACGCGCTCGTGGTCATGTTCGGCGAGGGTGCCGGCGGCATCGACCTGCCCGAGGGCGTGGCCGCGGACGAACTGCCCGTGCAGCGAGAGCCGAGAACCGCGCCTGACGGCGAAACCGGCACGTTCGACCCGCAGGTCGCGACCCTGATCCGCCAGGCGCTCGAGCGGTTCTCCGCCGCCGAGGAGGCCCTGCGCGACGGCGACCTCGGCACCTACCGCGACGAGACCCGGGCCGCCAACGACCTGCTCGAGCGGGCTCAGGACCTCATGGACGGCGCCGCGCCCGCCGCCACGGACATGGACGAGCCGACGGACGCCGCGGACGAGGACCCGGAGGCCCCGGCCGCCTGACCGTGCGACCAGGTTGCGATGCTTTCGGGGCGCTGCTACCGTCGAGGACGCGAGGTGGAGCAGTTCGGTAGCTCGCCGGGCTCATAACCCGGAGGTCGCGGGTTCAAATCCCGCCCTCGCAACTACTAAACGGCCAGGTCAGCGGGCATTCGCTCGAAGCTCGTCCGGCCACCACATCACCCTCGGGAGTACCATCGGGAGTACGGCGCCGGGGCCGCCGGGGCCGATGGGGTCGTTGGGGCTCCCCGAGAACCACGTTCCGTGGAGGACCTGTAGCACCGACCGTTCCGGTGCCCCTGGTTCGAGGATCCGTCCCGCGCTCGGCGTCACACCGCCGCGTCCCGCGGGGGCAACTCCCTGCATGACCCGAGCACAGGGACGGGCAAGCCGTGGGTGAGACACAGCGCATCACGTCGCACTCGATCTACAAGCGGGGCGGGGAGCGCAAGTGGACGCTCGAGGTGCGGCGCAAGGGCTTCGGCACGTCGAAGACCCGCTGGCCGACGGAGAAGGCCGCCCGGCAGGAGCTGGCCCGGCTGAAGAAGCTGGACGAGGCCGGCGTGCGTCCGACTGGGCCGAGGACGCCTTTCGTCGAGATCGCCGAGGCGTGGCAGGACTGGTACTTCTCCATCGCCGACATCGCCAGCGCGACCATCGTCGGACACAAGGGCGCGCTCAACGCCTGGATCGTCCCGGCACACGGTGAGTGGGGGTTCGTCAACCACCGCGTCGAGAGCGTGACCCGCGAGGAGATCACCCGGCTGATGGTCACCATGCGCGAGCAGGGACGAGCCGAGTCGACCATCGCCAACACCTACACCACCCTCCGGCTGGTGATGGCCTATGCCGTGGACATGCGGTACATCGAGCGCAGCCCCTTTGACGCGATGACGGCAGCCAACAAGCCACGCATCCGACGTCGCCGGACCCCCGAGATCTACGAGGTGGCCGACATCTGGAACGTCTTCGACGCGATCCGCCGCCGCCGCGGGACCGCCTTCCCGGACTTCGCGCTGGCATGGCTGACGGCCTACTACCAGGGCATGCGCATCAGCGAGGTCCTCCAGGTTCGAGCCGCCGACTTGAACTGGACCCGCGGCACTCTGATGCGCCGCTCGATCAAGACCGACGGTGTCCCCGGGCCCAGGTACCTGCTCGGTCCGCTGGGACCGTTGCTGCGGGAGTACGTGGACTCCCACGGCATCACCGGCTACCTGTGGCCGCGACTCGGAAGGCGGCAGCTGGACCCGGCGAAGGTCGAGAAGGCGGCTCTGATGCGCGCGGAGGGTTGGACCTGGGTTGCCATCGGACAGGAGTTGGGGGTATCCAACGTCTGGGCCAAGCGGCTCTGGGAGGCCTCGCAGGGACCATTGTCCTTCCCTGACGAGCCCGCGACGAAGGACTACTTCCGCCAGCAGGTGTGGGTGCCCGCGCTCGAGGACGCCGGACTGACCGGGTTCCTCGCCAAGGATCTGAGGAACACCTGCATCGTCCACCTCATCGACGGCGACATGACGGGTGAGCCGTGGGACCAGCCCGCGGTGGCGCATCACGTTGACCACGACCTGCGGATGACCCAGCAGATCTACTACCGCTTCCGCCCCGAGCGCCTGACGGGCATGAAGGCCAACTCCCACTCCCTGGAGGAGATGAGCGTGGACGAGGCGATCCGCCGCTACCGGCCCGACTCCTCCCCGCGGGCCAGGTAGGAGAGGCCGAGCATGGGCTTTCGGCCGGACGCATCACCCTCCATCGCCCGCGGGGCACCCGGTCGATGTCGCCAGGAGCCGCTCGGGGACTCGCTCATCGGAGAGGCTTCACCGTGGCGGCGTCCATGTAAGACACCAGCGCTTCCTGCGGGATCCTGATAATGTTGGAGATCCTCAGGTACTCGATCTCACGGTTGTCAAGGAGCCGCCTGGCGGTCATCTGGCTGACGCCCAACAGCTCCGAGGCTTCCGCGACGGACAGCAGGGTTTCGTTCACAGGTCCTCCCGTTTTGCCGGGGCTCATGCGGCAGCAGGGCTCTTGATCCCATCGAGCTGCGCGAGGGCTTCACGGGTCCCATCGTCGGTAGCAGACCTGCTCACCACGCGCCTCGCGGCCTGGCGTTCTCGGCTCGCCAGCGATACACCGTCGCTAGCGGGACGGCCAGGTGGATCGGCGAGGTGCTCTGGCGACAGGAGGGCGTCGCCCAGGGCTACTGCAGTGTCTGCCATCGGTTCACCTCGCAGGCTGACCGGTTGCCGTGAGAAGGCCGTGTTCCTCCGCCACGGTTGTCACCTCTTCCATCACTCTTGCGACGCGCCCACGTCTGGCCGCGATGTCCGAAGGGAGTTGCCATCGGCACGGCGGCGATGTGACGTCGATCAAGGTCGCCGGTCAGGCGGCGCCTACCCTACCCAGCACCCGCTCGATCACCGTGCGTGAGGCGGCGACGATTCAGGGCTTCCCCGACACCTACTTCTTCTGCGGGCCTCGGGCGAACCAGCCGCTACAGGTCGCCAATGCCGTGCCCCCTGCTCTCGCCCGCGCGGTCGCGACAAGGTAAGTCCTTGACGCGGCTGCGCCCCCCGCCCGTGCCGTACCGGTCGGAAGGCGCCGCCTGAGCGCTTCACGCCTCAAGCTGGTCCAGGGTTGACCTTAGGCTCTGCCTCAGCGTCCCTTCTCACGCTGCAGGGCGTTCGATGCCTATTGCGGCATCAGGCATCACACCCTCACCTTCTTGGAGTGCATCATGCCTCCGGGAGGTTTATTGGTGACAGCACCACGACAGGCGCCCGCGAGCAGCCCTGAACGCGGCCCGCTCGCGACAGCGTTGCGCGCCGCCCGCGGTGACCGCAGCATGCGGTCGGTCGCGCGGGAGGCGGGCGTCTCGCAGGCGCACCTCTCGCGCATTGAGGCCGGCGAGCGTGGCGCACCACCAGACCTGATCGAGCGCATCGCGGGCGCGCTCCAGGTTGATGCCGGTCCCCTGCTCGAGCTGACCGACGCCCTCCCCGGTAGCGTGATCGCGGCGCTCGCAGATCGCGACATCCGGCTCGCGCTCGGCCCTGGCGAGCTGCCATCCGACACCCGTCACCTGCTCAGGCGGCTCCACATCGCCCACATCGCCGAGCGCGTCCGCGCGCGGCTGGCGGGGCCGCCACGCGGGCCGGTCGACCCACGCCGCGTGCTCGCAGCGCTGGGCTGGCGGATGGAGCCCGGCATGTCGGCTGCGGTGGAGTTCCTGGCCGGTCACCGGGTCTCCGTCCCTCATGCCGCCGACGCCATTCGCCACCGCTTCTTGCTAGCGCACGCGGTGGGCCACCTCGCCCTGAGCGACGCGCCGGCGTGTGACCTCCAGAGCGCTTCCGACGCCGAGCTCGACGCCACCGCCCTCGCCGGCTTCCTGCTGGTGCCGCGGGCCGAGCTGCGGAACTTCGCCCGCGAGGAGGGCCGGCGGCACGACCTTTGGGATCCCGACGGTTCGGAGTTCCTCGCCGCTGCCGCGGTCCGATTCGCCGTTCCGCTGTGGATGATCGCGCGCCGCCTCGGAGAGGATGGGCGGCTCGCGGAGATCGCGGAGGTCGACGAGCGATGACTCAACCCTTTGACCGGTCGCTGCCTTCCCCGATCGGGGCGGTCCTCGCCGTGCGGTCATCGGCCGCGGACTCCGTCGTGATCGCGGGGCAGCTCAGCGACCGCCAGCAGCGAGTCGCGGTGCCCACCGGCGTCGAGGACGCCATCCTGTCCGAGATGGAGGGTGGCGCCCTCCGCCTGGTGCTCATCTCCGGATCGGCCGGCGATGGCAAGTCCTTCACGATCGGCAACCTCCTCGCGAGGCCAGGCAACCCCTGGGAGGGGCGGCCGGAACGGGTCATCGAGGACGCCACCCATAGCGAGCGGCCCGACCAGCAGCAGGTCACCCGCCTCCGCGAGTTCTTCGCGCCACTGGAGCGAGGCGCCGCGCCGGCTGGCGGGCCGCCCCTGCTCATCGCCATGAACACCGGCATGGTGATCCGCTTCGTCGCGGACCTGCGCGAGACCGACCCGGGCGCGTACACCAGGCTCGCGGACCTCGCAGAGGTGCTCCTGGGCGCGCTCGGTGTCCCGCACCGTTCAGTGAGAACCCCGGACCCGGCCTATGCGGCGTCGATCCTCGTGGCAAACCTCGACGAGCGGCCCACGACCGGCGCGTCCGCGACCCTGTTCCGCGGGATCCTCCGCTCCTTTGACCCGGGTGATCCCGCGGGCCTCCTCGAGGGTGCGCCCCGCTGCGATACGTGCCGCGTCCGGCCGTGGTGCTGGGTCCGCACCAATGCCGAGATCCTCAGCGCCGAACAGCCTTCGGCCGCGCTCGACACGATGGTTGACCGGCTCGCTCTCGAGCGCGGCCGCCCACTGGCGCCAAGGGCCCTGTGGGACGCCGCCGCCGCGATCACCCTCGGCGGGGCCGAGTTCTCCGAGCCGGACCCCTGCGACCGCATCGCCAAGGTGGCGATGCTCCCCGGGCCCGAAGCGCTCAGCGAGGTCTGGCTGCGCGTGCTCCCGAACTCCGTGTTCGAGGCACCCGTCGACCACGGGCTCGCGAGCCTCCTGCGAGACCGCGACACGACGTTCGCGGCTGACGGCGCCACGCACGACGTGGTCGCCGAGGCCGGTATCGATGCCGGCGCCGATGCTGCAGCGCTCGAGCGCCACCTTGGTGGCCCCTCGCGAGACGCGATCGCGCTCATCGCGGCGGCAGTGCGCTCGGGAGAGCTCGCCGCGGCGCTCCGTTCGGGCTGGCGACGATCTATCTGCCGCGCCCTCGCGCGCGCGGCGGTCCTGGCAGGCGACCTCGCCCCGGCGGACCCAGAGCTTGCAGGGTTCGCTGAGCTGCTCGAGGAGTACGCGTCAGGCGACTTCGGTGAGCGCGTGGCGGCGCTCGAGGAACTCGCGGGAGAGGCGCTCGCGCGGAGCTTCGGCGAGGAGGTCCGCTCCGAAACCTACTTCCGGACAGGGAACGAGGCCGACCGGGACGTCGCGGTCCACGTCCGAGTCGATATGCGGGCGGGCGAAACCCACGAAGTGCTCGACGACCCGGTCGTCCAGCGGAACCCGCGTGGCGCGCGCGTTGTCGGCTACCGCCCACTCGCCATCGAACTCGGAATCGCCGCGGACACCGAGCGCAAGGACATCTCGCTCACGGTCAATTACTCGCTCTACCGCGTACTGAGGGACGCCACGAGAGGGGTACTGCCGTCGGCTGCCGCGCTCGAGCGCTTCTACAGCTTGCGCCGCGCCGCGGCCGCCCTTGGCGCACACGCCGCGCGCGACCACTCGCAGCCTCTCCTGCTCGCAGACCGGCGCACGGGCCGGCGGGTGCGCCTCGAACTCCACGAGCGTCGCGGCAACCGGCGCTACCGCGACCAGGAGGTGCTGTGACCCGCCCCGCTGTCTCTACCGCTCTCACCCGTATCACGCAGCGCACTGGCGTCGCGCTCGAGATCGACGGCGCGACGCTCGACGTCGGCGGGCACCGCGTGCCTCTCCCCGCGCGCAGTGCCTGGGACAACCTCCGCATGCGGCATGCCTTCCCCTACGCCGCCCGCGGTGACCAGCGCGAGAAGCTTCTTTTCACGGCGATCCAGGACGCGGGTCCCGAGCGCACGACGCCACACCGGCTCGACGAGGAGCTTCGGTCGGACCTCGAGGACTACATCAGCCTCCCCGGGGCGCGGACCGTCGGCACGGTGGCTGACGCGATGCGCGGCGAGTACTGGACCGAGCCATCCAAGCGCCCGTTCCTCCTGCCGTACCACGCCGACCTTCCCCTGGCGTACACCCACTCGGTGCTTGTGAAGACCCCCCGCGGGAACGAGCGCCTCGCTCGGGACGGCAAGACGTTCAACGCCGCCCAGTACCGCATGTTCGCCGGCTACATCCTCCCGTTCCTTTGCTGGGACGGCACCGCTGTCAACACACCGCTCATCGACGAGCTGCTCCAGGTCGTGGCAAGCCAGGATGGGCTCACGCTCCTCGACACGCTCTTCCTGGAGGCCGCCCGCGCGCTCGCCGGGGACACCGGCGAACTCTCAAGTGAAAGGCTCATCGACCGCGCCGGGAGCATGCTGGGCCCGCTCGAAAACAGCAGCGGGGGGCCGTTCTGCCAGCACTCGCTCGCCCTCTTCCAGCGCGACCTCGCCACCGTCATCCGGATGGCCCTGCCACGCGCCGACCGGATCGCCGCGATCACGCAGGTGATCAGCCTCCACCTCGCCACCTACTACTACCGCGTCGCGCTCGTGCTCGGCATCGAGCTCGAAACACTCGCCGCCGCCACAACGGGGGAGGCAGCGACCCCGGCATGCCCCTGCACTGGTCTCGCCGCGTGCCCCCTCGCCGGAGCCATCAAGATGCGGGCGCCCACACGCGGCTTCCGCGCGATCTCGCTGTCGTCACCGAGCCGCGAGTCCTACCTGGCACTCGACCGCGACCGCCTCCTGGCAATGCCAGCGAACATCATCGCCGCCAACCTCCTCGAGCGCGCGTGGGCCGCGGTCGGCGGCACCGCCAGCCGCGAGGGCACCCCCCGCCCCGCTGCGATCACCGCCGAGCTCGGCCTCCGGCAGGAACTCCTCCGGGAGTTCGACGCCGCTGCGGCCGCGCTCAGCGTCCTCTACGCCGGCGACGCAGACGCTGCAGATAGCACCATCGCTCACATCGCGGCGCGCGAGCCCGGTCCGTTCGCGCTGCAATCCGCGGTCATCCAGATCCGCCGCTCGCGGCTAAAGCACACGTCGCGCGACGTCGTACACCAGCTCGCGCACCGGCCCGGAGAAGGCGCGATCCTCCGCAAGAACGGGAGCCTCTACTACTTCGAGCTCGACGAGGACATGCTCTTCCTTCTTGTCAAGCTCATCTGCCAGGACGAGACGATCGCGCTCGACACATTCCTGACGCGGCTGGCCGAGTACGGCCTCGCACCGCAAGACCGCGCCGAGACGGACCTCCTCGCATCGCGTCTCGAGGAACTCGGGATGCTCACCCGCTACTCCGACGCCGGGGAATCAAACTATGTCCGCCACATCTTCTGACCTCGCCGCGGAGGCGCTCCTAGACGCCGCAGCCGCCAGCAGCGTGGATCGCAGGATCGTCCTGAGCAGCCACCTCGGCCTCGACCTCGACTCTATCCACGGCGCCCTCCTCGCTCGGTCCGACCGCGACGTCGATCTCGTGCCCGGCTTCTCGGTCGTGCTCGGCAAGCCCGAGCATGAGCTCCAACCACGAGCCGGGTACACGCTCCGCGCCATCACGGCCGGCGCGGCGACCGTCGTCCCGTACCTGGTCAGTCCGCTCGCCGTCAGCGCCAACCGGGGGTCGCAGGGCTTCGCGGCGGCACTGCGCTCCGCCTTCCAGGCCGGGCCGCGGCAGCCCGCGGACACCCGCGTGCTCATCACGCTCGACCCGGCGCCTGTGGAGACGGTGCTCACCGCTTCCGAGGGCGCGGACTCACTTCCCGAGCTCACCTGGACCGAGCTCGCCAACCGTGCCAGGGTCTCGATCCGACCCGGTCCCGCAAGCGGGCTGCTCGACGCTGTCGTCTCCGACATCGCGCAGCGGCGCGGTAGCGCGACCCTGCTGGACCAGCTGCTCGCCTTCGTCTCGGACGACTGGGCCTCCGAGGAGGCCGCCGGTAGAGCGCTGCACCGGCTAGGCGCCCACCTGTCCGACCCTCACGTGGCTGGCGACTGGGCCGCAAGGCTTTCCCGCGGCGCGCGATGGCGCGAGCGCATCACCGCCTGGGCCGCCCCGGGCAGCGACCTAGATCACGCCCTCGCAACGCAGCCGACGATCAGCGAGGCCGTCGCAGCGAAGATCTCCTCCTCCCTCGGACCCCACGGCCCGGACTTCGCCAGCTTCACGCTGTCGGAAGTCGAGGGCACCGCGCCCGCCCCCGGGCTGGAGATCGCGTCGCCGCTCCACATCACGATCGCACCAGCGGTCTCCACGGTCGTCGCCGGCGAACCGGTAGCTGCGATCTGGCTGCCGGGAGGGTCGGGGACCTTCCGTGTGCGGCTCGCCGGCACCGCCGACGGCACCGAGACGGCGGCCGTGAGCTGGCAAGCCGGCGCGGCGCGCGCCGAGATCACCGGCCGCGAGCTGGCGATCACCATCGCCGGGTCTGGCTGGGCGGCCGGCTCGGCGGAGCTGCATTCCGCGGCAGGGCGGTCCCGCCTGAGTTTCCTCGCGTACTTCGGAAGCGGGAGCTGGTTCCCCGTCGAGCGCCGCCTGGACATCGACACCGCGGCCGCCGCGTTCGTCGTCGCTGGCGGCGAACCCGAAATCCTCGCCGTCGGCGCGGCCGGCCAGTTCCTGGGCCCCGCAACCGTCACCCTCCCCGGACAGGCCACCGGCATGATCACCGCCACCGCAACGTCCTTCGGTGAGGACGCAACCGTCCCACTGCTGCTCGCGGGCGAGCCCGGTGATGGCGACGACGGCGACGACGGCGGCGGCACCGGCGATGACGGCGACGATGACGGCGACGACATCGATGACGGCGGTGACGGCGGCGGGGCCAAGACGCGCCCGGCGCAGCCGTCCCCAGTCCACGCACGCATCGACGCGGCGCGCGAATCAGAATCCCCGGACGTCGGAGCGGTCACCTTCACCGCGGCTACCCCGATTCTCGTCGGCGGCTGGGCGTACGAGCTCGCGGGGCAGCTGGTCCGCAGTCACGACGGGCTCGATCTCGAGCGGCAGGTCCTCGCGTCTCCCGCTGCCACGGCGTTCGCCCTCAGCACCACCGGCGTGATCGAGCAGCTCGACGACCTCACGCTGCGCGACGCGGGCCCCCTCGCCCCGCAGGCTAGGGCGTTCCTTGACGCGCGCGCGTCGTTCTTCGCCGTCGCGGCGACGCGCGGCACCGTTCTCGCCCTGGGCGCTGACCTGCCACGGACGGAGGCGCTCGCGTACTGCGAAACCTACGGCGACCTCCTGGCGGCTGTACCCCGCGGCGAGCGCTACCGGCCGGAGTACGACTCGATCCTGCTGGCGGACACCATCACGTACACGCCAACAGGCGAGATCTTCATCGCGCCGACCCACCCGCAGACGGTCGCCTTCTACCTCGCGTTCGCCGAGGCGGCCGAAGGGTGGGTCACCAGCCAGCAGCTCCCATCCCGCGGCGACAGCGCGGCGATCACACCTCGCCACCTCCTGCCGATGTTCAACCTCGACGGGCGGTGGTTCGACAGCGCCCCCTCACCGGCGTTCCTCTGGCGCGCATACCGGCCGATGTACCAGCCGGGATCCCTGTCCGAGCACGACCCGCGGCTCATCTCGAACCGGCTCCGCTTCTTCCTCGACGTGTACCCGGCGTACAACGACCCGCGCCAGCGCATCGCGGTCGCGTTCCACGACCCCGGCGATGGGACCACGGTCCTCCAAGCCCTGCGCGCCTTCTACCGCCCCGACATCACCCACGCCCGCACGATGCGCGGCGGGCCCGCGCTGACCAGGCCTGTCCTCGACGTCAGCATCGTCGGGGACGGCGAGATCCCACGCGCCATCCGCACACTCCTGGACGGCATCAGCGACGACCTCGCTGACCGCGTGCTCCGCGAGCGCGTACGGTTCCGGGTTACCGAGGCAGGGTCACCGGACGCTGGCGGATTCCACCACGTCACGTTCCTCTTCCGCTCCCGCGGCGAGCGGACGCCCTGGCCGGTGGATATGGGAGAGCGCGCGCCGACGTCCTACGTCGGCGGGCTCGCGACCGCGCCCGGGCGGGCCATGCTCTCCGGGGGGGGCGAGTCCGCGTTCGCATGGGGCGCCTTCGCCCCAGCCGCGTGTGGCGACTCCGGCGCCGGCCGGCCCGGTTCGGTTCTCGCGTCAGTCACGCGCGGGCTCCTCGAGCTCGTCGGCGGCCAACCGCGCGAACTCGTACAGGACGGCCTCACCCGGATGCCCACGACCGTCGTGCACTCCGGAGATGGTGCCGCCATCTACGACTCCTCGGTCTGGATCGTCCACCTCGACCGCCTCCTGGGCCTCGAAGCGTTCACACCGGCGGCCGCGCACCCGCTCTACATCGTTGACTACAGCGAGAGCGATGACCCGGGCGATCCCGGCCTCGACGCCATCACCGTGACCGGCAAGGTCACCCCATATCACCACGCGCTATCCGTCGCGCTCGCTGACTTCGGGACCCTCACGCCAGCCGGCCGCGATGGCATCCTCCAGGTTCTCAACGGGGTATCGGGCCGGTGGGCACTCCAGCTGTTGCGGCAGGCGCCGCACCAGGTGCGTGAACGCGTCGGGACGGTTACCGCGATCGCCGTGCTGCGCGACCTGGAGCGCTGCTTCGAGATCTGCCCCGGCGCCGGAGTCATCGTGCCGCTCGAGGAAGTGTGGGACGCCGTCGAGCGCCGCGCCGCCGCTGCCGGTCAGCACCCGTCGTGCGATGACCTCGTCTACCTCCATCTCGCCAGGGACGACCTCGCGAGCGTCACCGTGACGGCCCGGCTCGTCGAGGTGAAGTTCCGCAGCGCCGGGCAGCCCAGCGCTGCCGAAGCACGCGCGGAGCTCGAGACCGGAACCTCCCGCCTCCGAGCTCTGTTCGACACCTCAGGCCCAGCGCGACTCTTCCGCGGCCGGGATCTTGCCGAGGTGATCCGGGCGGGGTGGACTCGCGGCCGCGCCTTCGGTCTCCATACCGGCGGCGACGCAGCCTGGTTCGAGTCCGCGCTCGCAGACATCGCCGCGGGCCGATTCCGCCTCGAGCTCCAGTACACAGTCGGGTCCGAGCCGGTCTGCGGTGACGTCATCTCGGTCGAGGCACAGAGCACCGCCGAGCCCGCGCGCGTGATGCTTCCGGGAGTTGGATCGGCGTTCGGAATGATCCGTGTCGGCCGCACCGCGCTGGACAGCATCGCTGCGGGCCGGTCAATCGCCCGGCCACGCGGCTGGGAACCAGCGACGTTTGGTGGCGGGGGTACCGGTGGCTCTACGGGTGGACCGCCGGCTGCTGGTGGTCCCGCGCCAGGCGCGGCGCCCGCGGGGGCGGCGGGCCACGCGGACCCGGCCGGCGATGCAACCGCCGGCGGCGGGCGCGACGCGGGGAGCGCTGCGGCTGGCGTGCCAGAGCCGCCCCCTCGCCGCACCGGTCATGGCGACGAGGAGGCCGAGCGGCTCGCCGGCGAGCTCACGCGCGCGGCTGCCAAGTACGGGCTCGACCTCGAGCCGTTCCAGCCCCACCTCGCGCAGGTCGGCCCCTCAGTGATTCGCTTCCGCACCCGACCGCTCGGCCGGCAGGCGCTCGCTGGTGTCCAGCGCCTCGCGCTTGATCTCGGTCGCGAGATTGGGGCCGGCGGGGGCGTCCTCGTCGATCAGGAGGCGTACTTCATCACCGTCGATGTGCCCAGGGCGCAGCGTGAGACCGTTCCCTACGCGGACTACGAGCACCTCCTCGATCGAGCGACCGCGCCAGGGTCTCTCGACTTCCTCGTCGGTATGGCCCCCTCCGGGGACGTGCGCATCGCGGATCTCGCGCGGCTTCCACACCTCCTCGTCGCGGGCGCGACAGGCAGCGGCAAGAGTGTCTTCCTCCGCGCCCTGCTCGCGAGCCTGGTACGGACCCGCACGCCCGAGCAGCTCCGTCTCATGGTGGTCGACCCCAAGCAGGTGGACTTCCTGCAGTTCGAGGACCTCCCACACCTCATGCTCGGCGGCGTGCTGACGGATCCCGCGGAAGCTCTCATCGCCCTCGTCGACACCATCGACCACGAGCGCCAGCACCGCCTCCCCATCCTCCGCGGCGCCGGCGTCACGAACGTCATCGAGTACTACGAAGCCGGGCACGCGCCGGAAGAACTCCCTCAGATTGTCGTCGTGGTCGACGAGTTCGCCGACCTCGCGACCTCACTCGACCGCGAGAACAGGGCCCGCTTCATGGGGCTCATCCAGCGCTACGGCCAGATCACCCGCGCGTTCGGGATCTACCTTGTGCTCGCCACGCAGCGACCGAGCGTCAATGTGATCACGGGTGACATCAAGGCGAACCTGACGGCCCGCGTCGCGCTGAAGGTCCAGGCGCCGCAGGACTCCGTCACGATCCTGGGCCGCGGCGGCGCGGAGCGCCTGCGAGACCGTGGCGACCTGATCTTCGATCATGGCGGCAACGCAGAGCGACTGCAGGGGTTCCTTGCCACGGCCGAGGACGCCCGCCGCGCGATCGGGAGGTGGCTCAACCCGGGACGATGACGGCTAGCCGGCATGGCTCGGTCCGTGATCCTGGCCGACTGCGTTCGGAAGCAGTATGCCGAGCACCGAACGCATCGCGCCTGATCACCCGCCAGCTTCACCGATCATCGGCATCGGTGACGGCATCGCGAACGCATCCAAGTAAGTCCTGATCGAACCCTCCGCAACGTCGAGTCCGGCGGTACTCCGCGATGCGATCGCCAGCGCAGCGTTGGAGACCAGGCGCGCAGCGTGTGACAACGGCGCAGCAGCGTCGGCGGGCAGGACTGCTCGTGCGCCATCGATCGCGTCCGCGACGAGTTCGAGGCGAGCGGCTAGCCGAGCGGCCCGGCGCTCGCTTCCCCAGCCGTCGTATGCCTCGTTGAAGGCGTGCGCTGCATCGTTTAGGGCGAGCCAGGCGACCGCCGCCGCAGCGGATGCCGGGGTCTCGACTGCGAGGCGATTCGCTGCGTTAGCGGGCAGAAACGTGCAGAGAGGGAGCGGACGGAACGAGTTCACGGCTTTGCGCCAGACCTTGTCGGCGATCTCGATCGCTGCGCGCGACAGGTCAATCACCGGCTCAGGCGCTTTTTGGGTCATCACGACGACGCGGTCGGGGCTGATGCGGCCTGACGCCTCGAGAACGGCTTGGAAGCAAGGTTCGATCGCGCTGAACGGGACATCATCGACCGTCACAGTTAGGACGCCGTTGTCGAATTCCCAATCGTGAACGTGCAGTCCGTTCGTCCCGAAGCGCGCCAAAGCGCCATGAAGATCGATGACCTTTCCGGTGTTGGGCGGTCGATGGATGTCGAGCAATCGGCCGAGAAGGTCGGATTCGGAACGAGCACATGTCCAACCGCATTCGGCGCCCGACATGAGGGCGTACGCGCGCTCGGTTGCCTCGACTAGCTCGTCGACGGCCACCTCGGCCTCCCCCACCAATAGCACCCCGCGTCTGCCGTCCCATTCGAAGTCCTCGTGGGCGGACGCGTTCCGCGCTGACGTGAGGATCACGCCTGCCGCCTCACGGCTCAGTGGGTGGCCGTCCGCCAAAAGTTGATCGCGCAGGGATGCGAGCTCGGGCATCCTGTCGAGGTCACGCCCGCGAAGCCGGAGGATCGTCCATGCCCATGGCCGAAGCTGACCTTCGACCATCCTGCGATACAGGTCGAGGCGCAACGGCGCCTGCTCGGCAAGGGTCCGAGCCTCCTCCAGCTGCGCTGTGACCCTCAGCATCGCGGCGTGGTTGGCCGCGCTGCGATCTACGCGATACTTCAGATCGCGCAGTGGCGTCGCGGCCACCTCAGGATCGGTGAGAAGTAGATCTGCGATAAGTGACCTCACCTGGACCGCCGCACGCAAAGAGAGGAGTGGCCGCGGTCCCAAGAACAGCGCGCCGGCGGCGCGGAGCCCGTCAATCGGGTTCGGTGGGCTCGAAGTGATGAGCGCCAGCACGCCATCAACGATGCGCGTCAGGTCCGCCTCGCGGCCGTGGAAGTAGGCGACGACCCGAGCCGGCGAGAACACCCCGCGGGCGTCACACACTGCGGCGCGTGAGACGCCGAAGAGAGCCTCAACTGGATTAACCACGGTGGGCGGATTGCACCCGAGCAGGCTGTCGAATGCGGCTCGCATCCTTTCGTCCCAGCTCCGGATGTCGATGCTGGCTGGTTGAGTGACTCCTTGAAGGGCTGCCATCCCGATCTCGAAAGCAGCGTCACGGATCGGAACGGCGGTGTTCCCGGGACCGAGCGCTGAAAGGCACCAGAGATCGAGCGTGAAACCTGTCACTTGCTCGGCGAGCGCTGAAGCGGCGGTGCTCAATCCGGCAGCATCGTCCGCCAGCGCAGCGCCGATTACCGCACGCGCGGGTGCGAGAACAGTCGACTCGGCTCGCTCAGCTATTCTCACTAGTCCGGCGTCCCGAAGCGCTTGATCCCACTGCACCCGAGTCACGGGAACGACCGGTGCGGGCGGGGTCGGCACGGCACGCAACGCGTTCAGAGCCGAAGACACCAGCCGTTTGCGCGCGGTGGCGGGCAGTGCGCTCATCGCTCAGTGAACCGGACTTCGACGGCAAGGTACTCACGCAGCACAAGTTTGACGATGCTCCTCTCGTCGAATTCGACCGCGTACCGAAACCGGTTTGGCTGGACAAGCAGCCAGCCGAGAGCTGCCCCGACGTTCCCTTCGCAAAGGCCGAGAGCCTGTCGTGTGATCATGCGGCTCCCTACCTCGGCGAAGACCGCTGGTGGCGGGGAGTGTTCGAACGCATTGCGCGTGCTGCCATCCATGGTGTGCAGCGGCCGGAAGCCGACGCGCGCCGACATCCCAAGCGCAGGCTCAGCGAGTTCGTAGGCCCACAACCCGCGCGCCATCTTCTCGACCACCCGGCGGACGCGACCGGCCTCAGCCTCAACGGTGACGGCTTCCGGGTCTAGGGCCGCTCGGAACCTGGCGGCGAGCGCGGCGCTCCGTCCGAGCGCGCGGCGCACGCGTGGCCGCTCGAGGTCCTCCGGTACGGCACTTCCGCATGCGGCCACCTCAATCAAGCAGGCGACGTACTCCTCATCGACTGACGCGCTTGAGTTGCAGGGCCCACACGTCCCGACCACCGGTAAGTTGGTGGGGAAGGGTTCGTCAAGGAATGCTTTGGGCGGGACGTGGTCACGCGTCCGCGGCAAGCCGCCGCACTGCGCACAGAACGCCGCATGGCGCTCGTCGGAGTTCGGTGTGATGGCCCTCACGCGTCGAGAGTACGCGGCGGGCCGTGACGCCGAGTCGGGATTCCGGGCCCCCGGGCTCGCCGGCTTGGCAACCGCACGACCGCGTGTCGGCAGATGTTGACAAACACCGACCGCGCCAACGCTGGCGTCGGGCGTCATCGGCCTACTCGGACCCTGCCGCCGTCCGCCTGTCGACCCGGCCGGAGTCCATCTACACCTTCCTTTCGCCACGGGCGGTACGGGCTGGTGAGCGGTGAGTACGGACTGAAACGTCAAATGCGCGAACGCCCTGATCAGGGAGCTGTGCTGACGATCTGAGGAAGATCGTCCACCCTGGCAATGACCGTGCGATTGGTGGGCATTAGGGTGCCGCCCGCCCGTCTGGCGAGGCCTACGACACGGATGCGCGTTCCTTGCTGTACCTGACGAAGCACGGGATAGGTCGCTGGTGAGAGTGGGGAGAGCGCGGCAACGTCTCCCGCCTCTTCGGTTCCCTCGTCAACTCGCAACTGAAGCGCGAGAGCTGATCCGCTGTGAATCGGTTCCGGCACCGAGGACGCCAGGCCGCCCACTGCCGCTGTCCCGAGGTGCTCACGCCACGAGCTGCCGGCGGCTGCCCAGAACGCCGGGCAGACCAACTGAAATGGACACCACCGGCACGTTTCGGGCGACGGGCTCGCAAGGTCAAGAACGCCCGCACCACCCGAGACTGCGTCGTTGTACTTGTCGAGCAACTCAAGGGTCTCCGCCGCCACTCGCTCGCAGTCCCCCGCGTCGAACTCGATCTCGACAGGAAGGCCCTCCATCGGAAGGAGCACGCCGCGGGCGGGCCAGCGCCCAGTCGAGTCTCTGACCAGGAACGCGTAGAGCTGAAGCTGCCGGACGTACGTCGCCTTCACGACATGGTCCTCTCGGTGCTCAATCACGTCGCCGGTCTTGTAATCGATGACGGCGTCGCCCCGCAGCAGATCTGGACGCCCCACAAGTCGGCCGCCAGCGGCTGTGAGCCATCGTTCGTGACGATTCGTAGGGCGGCTGTCGCCAACAACCGGTGGCATACCTGCGTTGGCCACCTCAGCACCTCCGTCACCCCCGATCTCATGCGCCCGCATCAGCGCCATGGCCCGGATGAGGTGGTAGCCGGGCCAGCGGTCTGGAACGCCGAACCGGCGGTTGAGTGGGTGCGCCTCCGCGCGCTCGTGCTGTTCGCGGACCGCTTGCTCCCATACGTCGGCTGCGCTGGCGTCGCTCGCGTGCGCACCCGCGGCCGCGAGGACCTCGTGATACGCCGTACCGAGCCACGCCTTCGGATTCCCGAGTACCAGTGCAGTGGCGTTCTCCAAGCGGGACAGGCCAGCCCGAAGAGGGCAGAGCCGAAGCAGCTCTGCAAGGCTGGGGCTTACGGTCCAGATCGTCGTCAGCTCAAGCGGCGGCGGAGCCGGCATGATCAGAATGGCCTCCGCAGCACCTCGAACACCGACTTGAACTGCACCTGCTGGCACCCAGCTGCCACGGCCTGCGCATAGGCGGCGGCGAGCTGCGGTCCGAAGCTGATGGGGTTGGAGTCCCACAAGGGATGCGTGATTATCTCGGCTTGGTTAGCTCGGCGGCCTGCCTGCAACCCGCCGAACGTGACCTGCTGCCAGCCCGGCATCGCCGCGAAATAGGGGGCTGCCGCCGCGACATCTAGGCCTTGCCAGTACGGAACAGTGAAGTCGATCGAAGCCGTGGGGTCCAGCGCCAGCCGAGCGAGATCAAGCCCGAGCCGCCAGTCGAGAATACTGTGATACGGCAGGTTGCTGAAGTCTCGAAGACAGTCAGGACAGGATGTCGTGCAAGCATTTGGCCCAGGCCCTGCGTGCTGTTGGCCCACGAGGAAGCCGTGGAAGGCGGGGCTTCCTTGCCCCACCATGTAGTGGAGCAGGGCCTCGGTCTCGGGGGGATCGCCCAGCAGCGAGGCGTACCCAGCCCCATTTTCCAAACTGTCGGAGAGAAAGATCTGCCCGATGATGTCGCCACCCGCGTCCCGAAGGACCCGCAGGCCGACGTTGATCTCGCGCTCGTGCACGTCGAGGCGGTCAGCCGCGGCTCGCCGAGCCAAGAAGCCGAACGAGTACAGCGCAGCGCGGGTAGCGAGGCCGTCATCGCCGGCGGGGGACCTCCGAACTCCCGCCGGCCAATTGGAAATTCCGAGGACCATCACGTCCGTCGTCTTGACCGAACCCAAGGCTCGCTGATCTACGCCGGCGCCGGGATCAATCGGCGGGTTGTTCACTCCGATGTTCGCCAGCGACAGTCGCGTCACCCACGTTTCACCCTGCGCGAGCTTCTCAAAGTCGAACAGGTGGCCGTCGTTGTCGTTGATGACGTAGACCGTCTCCTGGTCTGCCCACACCTCGAAGTTCGCCTGCTGCGTCACGGGCAGCGGCGTCACGCCCATCTTCGGTCGCGAAGCGCGCGGGGTCCACTCGAACGTGCCGTCGAAGTCGCGGCTCCGGCCGTACCAGGTTCGGAATCCAGCCGGTTGCGAGAGGCTGGTGATCCTGTACCCGGGGTCCTGCTGCGGCGTCGCCCCACAGACGGAGCAGTTCGCAGGCGGGGGTTGAGTGCCATCGACGGCTTGGCAAGCCGAGCAGACGCCGACATCAAGTGGTGGACCCAGCGGATCGGCAGCCTCCGCGGGCTGATTGCCCTGCGGTCGGTAGTCCACAACGCCCACCGCGGTGTGGATCAGCCCGTCCTTCACGGTTTCCGAGCCGGGCGCGAACTGGCTGATCGCGATATCCAGTTCTCGATCGACCACATCATCTGGTGGCCAGGGATACGCGCGCGTCGGGCGGTCATGGAACAGGTATCGCGTCCGGGTGGGAAAGCCGAACATCGGTAGGACGCCGGCGTTCGCGAGCCGCTCGCTGAGGGCAGCCTGCGGGTAGCGCGGATCAGTTGAGACCGCCGTGACGTCCTGCGCCAGCTGCTGCGTGCAGTAGTTGATCAGTGCCTGGCGCTGTGCCTGGAGCACGGGGTCGCTGTAGGACAGCAGGACGTCCGTGACCCTGCCGACCTCGACCGCGTTCTGCTGGAGCCAGGCCGAGACAAGTTGCGCGGTCGTCGCTCCGGGAGGACTGCCCGGCGGAGGCTGCGGCGGCGGCTGGGTCCATGCCGAAGCAGCGCCGAACTCACCATGCACGCTCTCCCCACCACCGCCCGCGAACAGGTTCAGCGCCGCGAATCCCTGCCGCAGCATTTCCTTTGTTAAGACCCGCTTGATGATGCTCTCGCGTCGCATGTCCACGTACGGCTGCGGAGGCGGATCCGACGTGATGCGCTGGGGGCGCTGGAAGTAGTAGTCATCGTGACTACGGCCCCGGCAAAGGGTCAGCGCCACCGACATGCCCGAACCTCGGCGGCCGGCTCGACCAACTCGCTGCTGGTAGTTGAAGCGCATGGGCGGCATGTTCGCCATCATCACCGCGACGAGCGTGCCGATGTCGACGCCCGCCTCCATGGTCGTGGTGACGCTCAAGAGGTCCACTGGGTCGGCCAGGGGATTCTCTTGCGGTGCAGGCAAGCAGATGTCCTGGAACAGCCGCTGCCGGCGCCGTGCATCCGACTTGTTCGTTTGGCCCGTGAGTTCCTCGCAGTTCAATCGGAAGAGGCCCCCTGCCAAAGTCGCCAGATAGGAGTAGTAGTCCGGTGACAGCTGGGCACCTGCAGTCGCCTGCGCCGGACCCAACTGAGCCAAGCAGTCAGCGCACACGCCGCCGGAGGGGTTGATGTGCGTGCGCCGGCATTGAGTGCACTCGAAGTAGGTGGAGGCAGGACCCGCCAGGCAAATTGAGGGAACGTTCAGGTAGAAGTGAGCGGTGTCGAGAACGCCCGCCGCCGTGAGGAAGTCGAAGACGTCGCTCATGTAGTTGATTGCATTCAGCCCGGCCCGCTGCGCGATCGTCGTGAGGTATGCCGCGACATAACCCGGTGCCGAGTTCAGAGACGTGCAGGAATGCGTCGAGAGACGCTTGCGCGCCCCGAAGAGGAAGATCGCACCGTCGGCGCCTTCTTGGACCAACTGGGCGGGCGCGGGAGTCGCGAGGCGATCGACTGTTGGCAGCGCCAGCAGGAGGGACTCGATGCTCCTGCGCCCAGATGCGAAGATGATGTCCATCAGCTCCACGAGGGCCCCGTCCTGCAGCCGGGTCAGGTGAACCTGCTGCGGCTGCGTCAGGTGGCCTGGCGGCTTGGGTGTCGGTGCAGCACCGGATGGCCAAAGATGCAAGTCCCTCCAACTGCCCCGGCGATTCTGTGGGTCGGTCCACATGACTGCCTGGGTGTAGCCGGCCGGGTTCATTCCCTCAGCGAGCATTCGCTCTGCGACGTCAGCAGCGATCTGGGTCAGCCGGAAGGGGCCCGAGGTGGCCCTTTGAATGATCTGCTGTGCCGCCTGCTGGTTTGACAGGCCGGGATACGTGGCGCACGGGATCGCTGCCGTTGTCGGGTTGAGTCCCATCGCTAGCACCGTCGCGTCGGCCGGGTGGGCGCTCGCGAAAGCTGCCGCGGCAGCCTGGTCTTGTGGTGACAGTTGCTGCCCTTGGCACTGCGCTGCGAAGGTTTGCGGGCCGACTCCTTGCTGGGCGATGGAAGCCACCAAGGCTTGGCGGAGCGCATCACGGTAGTGGGAGAAGCGCATCCCCGCGGACAGCTTCGCCGCATCCTGCCGGCTGTCAGAGAACACCACGAGCTTCCGATCGCTGGAGAGCGGGGGCTGAGCCAGGTCCCTGAGAAGCGTGTCAGACAGCACCTGCGCAATTTTCTGAAAGCCCGTTCTCTGAGTACGGATCGGGGACGTGAGGACATCGCGGCCGCGCCAGTCGGCATCGCACCTCGGGCAGATGGAAGGGTAGCCTTCACGTCCTGCGGGCGGATCCGGTGGGTTCGCGCCATGAACGGCGGGCACATAGTAGAGGTAGCCTGCGATGTTCCCGGCCTTGAAACCGAGCCCTACGCTCCCGTCCGCCGGGTCGAAGCTTGCCTGCCGCCAGCGCCGGGGGATTCCATCCTGGATCCACTGAGGAGTACCAGGAGCCTGGTTACCCGAGGCAGGCCAGAAGACGGCGTAGCGATCGTAGTCCCGGTCGAACGACGAAAGATCCGGCGCGGCCTCAAGGTTCGGTCGGTCAGGGCTCAGATACCACTCATTCGGGTTCCCTGTACCGCGACGATAGCCCCCGAAGAAGACCTCACCGCAAGGCTCGCAGTAGAGGAGCTCGAGGACGCGTGAGCCGCACTGGCACGTCAGCGTGGGGACGTAATGCAGGGCACCTGCTGGGCAGGGGTTGGAGCGAGCGGGGGACTGGCTGCATGCGGGAGAGGTGCAGATCCAAAGGCCCTGGAGGTTGCGCAGCATGAGGTGCACGCGCATCGGAAGCGGCGCCTGATCGGATGCGTTGCGCGCATGGGACAGCGCGGTAAACAGGCCGTCGACTGCATCAGCCGCCTGCTGCGCCGGGGCACCAGGGAATAGAACCGGCGCGAGATCCTGAGGTGGCCGCGGCACGATCTGTTGGTTGACCGTGGATGCAAGCCGGAGGGCATCAGGTGCACCGACGTGAATAAGGGCAGCGTTGAGCCCTGCTTGCGGCGTTGCCCCAGCGGGTTGCACAGGTGCTCCGATGGCCGCGAGCAGGGCGCTTGTCGATTGAGGCAGCCCTGCTGGGCCTGTGGTGGCTACGCTCTGCCCGAAGGTCTCAAACGCCGGGGCGTGTGGAGCAAGAGTCGCCCGCGCGCCGGGACTCGGCGGGACTACGTACGTTGAGCCGCCGATGACCCGGAATCGATTCCTATCCCGCCCGAAGAACTGCTCAAGATACTGGAGCCCCGAGGTGCCGCTCTCGAGCGAAGCACTCGAAGAAATGATCCTGAGTTGATCAGAATCCGGAGCAAGGCCGAGTCGGTCGAGGAGAACACGCAACAGGTATGCGACCTCGGTCCCCGGCGTGCCCCTATACGTGTGAAGCTCGTCGACTACGAGATGGAAGACTCGCTCTGGCGACTCCTCCAGCCAGGCGCGCGTCTGATCGAAGATGCTCGTTTCGATCGCACGCATAAGCATGATGTTGAGCATCGAGTAGTTCGTGATGAGAATGTCGGGTGGTGCGTCCTGCATGTCCCACCGGGACCACATCTCCGCGCCATCCATGCTCTGGAAGAAGCGCTGGGCCGCGCTCCCGGCAACGGCCTGCGCGTCCTGGTGAATGCTTCGCATCTCGTCACGAAGGCGCCCGGTGTTGGACGAGGTGCGTTCGCCTGACACCGGAGTGCGACCGGTGTACCGGCCGAAGTAGATCTGGTTCCCGTGCCGGTGAGCCTGCAGCCAGGAGCGGGCGCCGGGACTATCGAGGGCTTCCCGCAGGCGGGCGAGCTGGTCTTCGACCAGCGCGTTGAGGGGGTACAGGATGAGGGCTCGAACTGCAGCTGTTCGGCCCTCATGACCCCGTTGAGAAACGCGACGAGCCCACCGCCGCCGTGTGCCCTGCATCGTGAAATGGTTCCACCAGTCCCACTGGGGCGGCCGCTGGCCCGGCGCTGGCCACGCCGCGGATTCACGCACGATGTTAGCCACTACGGGCAGCAGGAAGCACTCCGTCTTTCCAGAGCCCGTCCCCGTAGTCACCACGGTGTCCATGCCGTTGACGACGACCTGTTCGAACACGTCCCTCTGGTGCTGGTACAGCGTGAGGTTGGGGGGGAAGAGGCCTTGAGATACGAAATCGGCAGCCTCGGTGATCTCCGCCTGCTGCCAGCTCGTTCCCAGGAGGGCTTGGGCCGCCTGCCCGAACGACTGATTCGACGACCGGTACGCGGGCACGGGCTCGATCAGCGGGTACCGGTAAATCCGGCCGTCTTGGTCGAGAAGCTGCCGCCGCTCCGCGGTGAGGTCGCCGTAGCGGATGTCGAACGGGCTGTCGAGGTACCGCAGGTACATGTCCCGCAGGTTCTCGAAGAAGCGGATCGGATTGCTCATTGCACCTGCTGCCGGAGTAGTTGGGCGGCGAGACGCGCTACTTCTGAGGGAACGCTGCGGTACCCCAGGCGGCCTGACCGTGGATCGAAGTCGGGGAGATAGCCAGAGCAGAGAACCAGTGCCCGCTCGATGAGAAGTGGTGGCCTGCAGATCGCGGGGACGGACAGCGTCTCGGTGGCCGCATCGTAGGCCAGGAGGCCGCGCCTCTTCCGCATGACCGCGTACTTGCCGACCTGGACTGGGACGCGGTAGGAGCACCCGTGCCAGCGCAGGTAGTAGAAGCGTTGATGCTTCATGACGAACCGGAAGAGCCCGGTTCGCTCGCGCATCGCGTCAGTGGTCGTGCACTCAACCCATCCAAGTCGCGAGGACGAGAAGCGGTGGACCGCCCAACCGGGGGTCTCTGGAATTGCCATCCTGAACCAGGTGGCCGGATCGCGCACGTCGGGTACTGCGGACAGGATGGCAGTCGCTGCATCTGCCTGGACGAGGATGCCCAGCCACTCCGCGGAGAGCGCCTCGGCGGCCCCGCGAAGCACGATCCGCTGGGGCATGCCCGGCACATCCACCGCGACGACGTCGAGATCGGCGCAGCGATCCAGTCTTTGCATGAGCTCCGGGGACCGAGCTCCGCAGAGAAGGCCCCCGTATGGGTTGCTCGGAAGCATCGCGACCGCAGGCGGGACAACGCGCCAGTCGTGGCCTGCCGTGGTCGAGAAGAACTCGACGTGACTGAGGCGCTGCAGGGCGAAGCGGGCGCGCTGGTAGACCGGCAAGTCTGAGCTGGCCAGGGCAGGCCCGTCCTGGCCGTCACCTGCATTAGACTGCTCGTAGTCCTGCTCGACGCCCAACTCCTCAACAGCCCCGCGGAACTGTGACCAGGAGCCTTGTCCCTTCGCTGAGAGCCAGAGCAGAAGGTGTTCAAGGCTCACCTCGACGCCTCCAAAGGTTCCGCGCGACCCGCTTGTACTCCCGCCAGAGGTCGTTCGTCTCTGGAGATGCAGGCTCAACCGCCAAGCCCTTGCGGTTAGCGTCGAGGACGAATCGACACCACATCTCGATGTCACGGCCGCCCCTGGCGGACCTTCGGTTCACAACTCGAGGAGGCGCCACTGGCTCTCCGACGAGAAGGATTCTGCTCGTGCGCTTCTCGCATTGCAGGGGTTGGGCGGGTAAGGCCCAGACGGGATCGAACGGAGCCAGTCCAAGGCACACCGCTCCTCGCAGCTCCGGCCGTCGGTGCAGAAGGAAGACGTGGCCCGGACTCGCTCCGAGGAGCACGGGATTGGTCGGCGGAACCTGGACGGCTTGCCGGTAAGCCGGCTGAGCATTCATCACCACAGGACGCACGAGCGGCCCACAGAACTCGAACTCCTGGTTCTCGCCGCCGCGCAGCTTGAATGAATGGGCTGGCCAATAGGTCCATTGGGCTTCAGAGCGCACCAGCGAGTAGGTCCTATTCAACCCGCTACACCAGATGTGGTGGTCCCCCTCAGCGTCCCATCCCTGGGCGCTGAGACCTCCCTGTTTGGATTCCGTAGCCTCCTGGCCGTCGATCAGCACCGACGCCGTGTGCTCTAGATTTCCATAGATGCGGATGGCCGGCGGGTAGCCGAGCAGCCATGAGTTGTAGGCGAGGCGGATTCCCCCTTCGAGCGCTATCTCGATCTCAGGGAGGGGCCGCAGAACGTTGAGAATGTCGGAATCGCCGCTCGGCGGAATTGGGTTATGCGGTACGACGCCCCGGAGGACCAGCCACCCAGACGGAGCACCATCCTGCTGTCCCAACTGAGTCCAGCCGGCACACCCAGCCGCGCGGAGCGCACCCTCGACCACGCCGAGGTGTGTCGCTGTACAAAGAACAACGTGATCGCGACCGAGGGCCAGCCGTGGACAGGAGACGTAACCGCGGTGCGTTGTTCCATGAGCGAGCACAAACACCTGGCGGCCTGACAGCAGCCACTCCTGGCCCGTGTCCCCGTGCCGCCAGACAAACCCAGTGCGAAGGAGGTCGCCGAGGTCGTCCGGAATAACGTCCTGATACCACTCATCCTGCAACGCCTGGAACTCCACGTCGCCCGCCGCGCCGGAGACGGTAAGTTCCTCGGGGAGCCCAGGCAACCGCTTCGGCAACAACGAGACGCTGCAGTACCCACCGCGCTGGAAGATGACGCGTACGTCGACGTCCGCAACCCAGCCACGATTTGCTACCTTGCGGGGGCCCTCCGATCTGGACCGGGCTTCCGTGGGCGGTCGCCCCCGTGGCGGTCCTCCCGTTGGGGGGCGGTACTGCGTCGTGCGCCGCTGCGCCTCTCCCGTGGGAAGCTGTGCGAACCCGCCATCGACCTCGGGTTCTTCACTCAAGCCATCCGTGTCTGGTGTAGCTCGACGAGCGGGCTCCGCCGAGATCCGCTCCTCTGCGATGATTTCCCTTCTCGCCTCATCGGTTGCAGGCAGACCCGGCTCTTCTGTAGCGGCAGTCTCCGCGCCATTCGCGACATGCGAGCCGACTTCGGAGTCGACTTCGCGTCTAGCCTCGCCGCCCGATACCGCTATCTCCTCGTTCCCCGTCGCATCGGGCAGCCTGTCGACGTTATCAATCGGATCGTCGCTCTCTGGCGTCTCCTCGACATGTCCAACAGGGATCCCAGTCTCAGCTACGTCGCCGGCTTCTTCCTCATCAGCCTGCTGAAGTTCGGCCTCGAAACTTGTACCAGCCTTCACTCCAGCAGGACGTGCACGCTGGGCGGCGTCGGACGCGTCGTCAGCCTGTCCAGTGGTCCCGGTCTCGTCATGTGCCTCGCCGGTAGGCACGTCCTCGACCTCGATGCTTGCCGCCGCATCGGCGATCTGCTTGCCGGGGCCGTCCGCTACTTGGTCCGCCAGGGCTCGGTACCCTCCCTGGCCTTCGCCGGTGGGTTCTCCAGGGGCGTGCGACTCCGCGTTGGCGGCGATGTGCGACTGCTCGTCGTCCGTAGTGCCGGATGCCACGGCGCCCAGGGTTCCTGCGCCCGATCTGTCCGGCTCGGGGCGTTCACGGACTTCTGCGGCGCGTGCTGCTCCGCCGTGCCTCCTCGCTGCATCCGCGGGGGCTGGCCCCCTCGCGACCTGTTCGCTGCCTACATCAACCCCATGCTGTTCGCCTCGCCCGTCAACCGCCAGCTCGCTCGACTCGATACTGGTCGCGGAGTCCTGAGCGCTGGTCGCCGGGACTTCTTCCCGACTCTCGTTATCGGATGCTCTCGGGACGCTGGCGTCTTTCGCTGGCGGTCCGGCCCGGCCCATGTTCTCGGTGGGAGGTACATCAGCGGTGGTTTGGGTCTCGGCGGTCTCCACGCCCGAGTCGGTCCCCCGCGAACCGCCCCCATCCTGCTCGCTGCCAACCCTTCGTTCAGGCCGCTCCGCGGCGTGCTGTCCGCGCACGGAACTCAACCACGAACGAAGTACGGAGACGATGGCTCGCAGGACCAGGCGCATACGAGATCAGCCCCTACCTGCAACCTGCCGGATTTCGGGCGGCGCTGAGCCAGGGGAACCGGTGGACGGCCGTTCCGCGTGCTGCCCAGCAGAAGGACCACCCAGGTCGGACGCCGGCCCCCTCACCGCGTGCTCGGGGGGCGAATCGCCTCGAGGCCCGTCCAGCGGTGCCAAGCCGCGCCTCTGGCAGGCATCTACTGCAGGGCAGATTCCGCAGCGCGGAGTTGCGGGCAGACACACCAGTTGGCCATGCACGACCAGATTGACATGGTAGGGCCGCCTGCGGTCCGCGGGGACCGCCGCTTGCAGCGTGTCGTGCAGAGACCGGCGGCGGTAGACAGCCGATCGCGGTATCACACCCGCCCGCCAGAGAATCCTGAAGGTGTTCCCGTCCACTGGGAATACCTCGCGCCGAAGGCTGTAGAGGAGCACGCAGCGGGCCCCCTTCCACGAGAGCCCGGGCAGCCGTGTGAGGACGCGCTCCGCCTCAGCGTCGCCCAGTTCGTGAAGGGCATCGAGCGACAGCTTTCCGAACCCATCGCGTACAGCTGCGAGGAGATCCTTGATCGACCTAGCCTTCTGCCGGTGAAGACCCCCCGCGCGCAACACGGCCGCGATGTCGTCGACCGATGCTCCTTCGGCGTCCTCCCATCGAGGGAACGCCGAGCGCAGGCTTTGCCAGGTCTTCCGGAAACGCGGCAGGTCGGTTTGGAAGCTCAGGATGATGTAGACGGCCTCGTCGAGAGCATTCGCCTGGTTACCCAACACCGCCTCCGGTGCCCCGTACGCGGCATCGAGGAGGTCATCGACCAGGCGCAGCCTCTGCCGGCCCCCGGGAGCGAACCGGAATCCCGCGGTCATCGGGCCTTCCTGCGCTGCCCCGGCGTGCCCAACTGCGCCAGGATCCCGTACACCAGAAACGGTGGCACGGAGTTTCCGATCATCTCGTACGCGTGCCGGCGGCAAGCCAGTTCGTCCGGGAAGGAGACGTGATCGGGAATACCCTGCAGGCGCGCGTACTCGCGGACCGACAACGAGCGGTGCTCTTGGTAGTGGTAGACGCAGTCGTACTTCGTCGAGAGCGCGGTCGATGGAGCGTCGGGGTGCAGTCGCCTGTATGCCGAGTCGAAGCGACGAGACAGGCCGTTCAGCTTGTCCGCCGGCAGGTCCCGAGCACACCCTCCCGGCGGGATCAACTGTAAGCGATGGACGGTCTCGTCGCGGACCGCTGGCGTGCGTGTGTTGGTAAGAACGTCTCGTGAAGCGGTCCGCATTGCCCGCTGATAACTGTTGAGCGGCGCCGAGGCGTAGGCCCTAAGGACTTCGGGCTCGCCGGCGCCCAAAAGTGGAAGGTCGGACAGCGCCTGGTGCGTCGAGGTCATCGAGAGGTCGCTTGGATCGGCCAGACGATCCGCGTAGAACCTCATCCGGTCCGGGACTTCAGCCCCGTGCCGGAGCGCCGCGTAGAGGGGAGCAAGATCCGGAGACTGGTCTGGTAGCCGCTCCTCGCCCGACCCGATGCGGACGGCGAGGATCAGGATGCGCCGACGCGCCTGGGGCGTCCCAAACAGCGCGGCATCGTACCCCCCGTACTCGACGCGGTACCGAAGCCCGCGCGGCCCCGGTCGCTCTAGGGCTCCGAGCAGGTTGCGCAAGGTCTCACCCCCGCGATGGCGCGCGAGGTCCGGCACGTTTTCGATCAGCACGAGCCTCGGGCGGAAGATGGCGACGTACTCTGGCATCGCCAACAGAACCTGGTTGTGCTTGTTCGGCGCGTCATGGTGGCCGTTGCGGATCTGGCTGAAGCCCTTGCATGGCGGGCCGGCTGCAAAGAGATCAACTTCGCCAAGACGTAGGCGAACTCTCGAGATGGCAGCTCGACCCTCAGTGGAAAGGATGTCGCACGTACTCGCGACCGGCTCTCGAGCGTTGTGATTGTAGATGGCGACCGCGTCGGGCCAAGAGTCGTAGGCCTTGAGCACTTGGTAACCGGCAGCGGCGAGGCCGATTCCGATGCCGCCCATACCGCAGCACAGCTCTACCGCGGTGTGCTTGGGCTCTGGGGCTACCGCGGGCCATCGTAAGGGAGCGGCGCCTGTAAGGCTCATGCCGCCCCCGTTTTCCTGTCGACCTTGCCTTGGTTGCGCCTTCTTGGGCCGCCAGTCGTCCTCCCAGCGAGGGGTGGCGAGACGCTTCGGAGATTCTGCTCAAGGAGGCGGACGACGTAGTCCTGGATGGTTACGTCGAGGTCGGCGCAGCGGATCCGGAGCAGGCGGTGGAGTTCGCCTGCGACGCGAATGTGGATCTTCCGCTCTCCGGCTTGGCTCAACGGTAGGGCTCCAAATGGGGCTCAGGTACAACTGCGGCGCGAGTGGACCCGGTACCTCAGACGGTGTCAAGTCCCTTGCTGTACCGCTTGGCGGCTGCCTGGCGGGAGATGCCGAGCGCTCGGGCCACCTCGGCGTAGGAGTCGCCTTCGGCGATGGCGTAGGCGGCGTGCTTGGCGGCGCGGCGTGAGGCTTCGGCGGCGACGGCCGACCAGGTGGCGGCGGCGTCGAGGTGATCGGTCCCAGAGCGGACGAGGAGGCGGAGGATGTCGAGCACCGCGATCTGCCAGAGGGTCTCGCGGCGCTCGTGCGCCCGCAGCTGTGTCAAGTTGGTTGTCATGATCGGGCTCCCTCGTCAACTCGGTTGACGCACAGGGAGTTGCTCCTGCGGAGGCCGCGCTTGTGACGTCCGGGAGCGGCAGCTGGGGACAACCCGCCTGAGGCGCCGCGACGCGCCGGCACGAACGACGGGCGAGCGGGGCGCGCGCGCCGTCGCCGGGATTACGACACGCCCGCGCCGCCGAGCGTTCAGGGTGGTGCGCCGAAGGTTCAGGCGCGGACCATCAACTCGCGGAAGGCGAGTTCGATCTCGGGTGGTGGGGTGGCGACGGTGCCGGCGATCTCGTCGGCGTCATCGGCGAGTTTGCGGCGGTAGTGCTCGAAGATCCGTGGCGGCTGCTCGGGGCGTCCTCGGAGGCGTTCCAGTTGAGCGCGTTCGAGGTACAGCCAGCCGTTGGGGTCCAGCAGCTTCAGCCCCTGCTCGATCGCCCTGTCGGCGGCGTCGAGGTCCCCGGCCTCGCGGCAGGCCCGGGACAGGTCCAGAGCGGCGTCCTGCAGTTGGACGATCGCCCGCTGGCAGATGTCGGTGGCCCACGAGTACGCGCGGCCTTCCAGCGGCTCGCCGCGAACGAGCTCGAGCGCGGCGGTCAGCTCCCGGGTGCGCAGCTTGGCGGGCAGGTCGCGGGCGACGGCGAGGTGCGCGAAGGCCCGGTCGAGGTCGGTGCCGAGATGGTCGGAGAGCACGATGGGCTCGTCGCCGCTGCGGCGGGGGACGAGCGGCTGCCCGTCGGGGCCGTCGCCGAGGACCTTGCGGAGTTTGGTGAGCGCGGAGGTGACCCGCTGGGTGCCTGGGCGGGCGGCGTGGCCGGCCCAGATGACGTCGTCGAGCCGTTCCTTGGTGACGCCGTCGGGGTGGGTGGCGAGGTAGATGAGGATCTCCAGCGTCCCGGGGGTGAGCCCTTCCACGCGTACGCCGTCGCGAACAACCTGGATCGGCCCCAGCAGCCGTACCTCGCACCACGCCGCCTGGGTGCTCGGCGCAGCAGGATGCGCAGCGTGGCCGTTGCTGCTCGGGTCCACACCAGCCGGGGCGGTCTCGTCCGGAGGCTCGTCCGGCTCCAGGTTGGTCGGCTCCACGCTCCCGGGCTCGTCGAGGCGCGCCAGCTCGTCGTCGAGGAGGTCGGGGTCGATGTCGGGCAGGGCGAGCTGGACGATGCCGCCGTCGGGCAGCCGCAGGCGGCCGGTGTGGTCGTCGTCGAGGTCGAGCATCCAGCCGCCGGCGGACACCGCTCCGGCGGCCACGACGCCGACCATCCCGATCAGCTCACCGGGGACCTCCGGTGGGACGCTGCCATGATGGCAGACCAGCAGCCGCGGGATGCGGTCGTCGATGACGACCTCCCCGACCTCGGCGACGGCCATCTCGACCTCGGCGGCTGGGTCGTCGATCAGTCGGACACGGTCCAGCGACGCGAGCCGCTCATCCCCGGCGATGGTGACCTCGACCGGGAAGGAGATCCGGGAGGTCGCGAGATCCAGGCTCATGGCGCGCAGCCGCCGGCGCACCTCTGACGGCGGGCCGTCGACGGTCAGCGTGCCCATCGCGCCGACGTTGGCCAGCACAGTGGACGTCCCCAGGCGGCCGAGCGTGACCAGCAGCGGGAGACCGAAGGACCTCTCGGGGCCGGCGTCGCCGAGTCGTGCCTGCCAGCCGACCGGCCCGTCGGTGCCGTCGTCGGCCAGCGTCCACGGGGTCGGTGGGTCGGGCACCGCGCCCTGCTCGTCGAACAGCAGCGTGACCTGCCCGTCGTCGCTGGCCTTGACCAGCACCGGATGGACGTTGAGCGGGATGCTGGCCAGCAGTGACGCGAGGTCGTCCAGCGTCTCCTCGGAGGCTGCCGCGGCGTCGAGCTTGGCGACCTCGGCGTCGGCCTCCGGCAGCGGGGTCGGCAGCCGCATGCCCGGGGCGCGTTGCTGGAGCAGGGTGCGCCGGCGCCACCGGAGGGTGGCGAGCACCCCGGCTGCCAGGATGCTGCTCGCGGCCACACCAGCCGCGAGCCCGACGGGCACGCCGAGCGTCGTCCGAGCCTCGTCCTCGGCATCGGGCGCAGCCTCGTCGAGGTCCGCAGCACCTTCGATCCCGGCCGGCCGGCCATCACGGCCCGCGGCGGTGTCGCCAGCGACGTCATCGGGAGGGTCGCGGCCTTCGATCGCCGCGATCCAGCCGTCCCTGGGTGGCGCTGGGGCCGGGCCATCGGGTGCACCCGGCGACTCGGCGTGGTCCGCGGGGGCTGACTCCGGCTCCGCGTCGTGTGGCTCTGGCTCTGAGTGCGCGTCTGTCTCGGAGGGCGGGGGGCTTCCGGTCGCCTCCGCGTCGGGACTGGTTGTGCTGGGGT
>DATLGH010000093.1 GCA_035540635.1 Egibacteraceae bacterium
CCCGTCGACCCCGCCCCGCAGGCGACGCCGGCGCCCGAGCCCGGGCCCGCACCGGGTACCGGGACGGCGCCGGAGGTGACGGCCGAGCCGGCGCCGACGCCCGCTCCGGCGCCCGCCCCGGGCCCGGGCGGAGCAGCCGACCGCGACGTCGCCCTCACGGAGCCCGACGACGGTGCCCTGCCGCACACCGGTGGACCCCCGCTGTGGCTCGCGGCGGCGCTGCTCGCCGGCGGAGGCCTCGTCCGCCGCCAGCTGGCGCACCGCCCGGGTGGGAAGCGCTGACATACTGCTGCCGACATGGGCAAGCAGCTGGTCGTCCTCATCTCCGGTACGGGGTCCAACCTCCAGGCACTGCTCGACCACGGCGCGCTCGGCGGCGAGGTGAACCGGGTGGTGTCCGACCGCCCTGACGCGGCGGGGCTCGAACGGGCACGGGCGCGGGGTGTGGACGCGGTGTGCGTCGCGCCCGGTGCGCACGATGACCGGAGGGGCTGGGACGCGGCCCTCTGCGACGCGGTCGCGGCCGCGGCGCCCGACCTCGTCGTCCTCGCCGGCTTCATGCGCATCCTCTCGCCGGCGTTCGTCAACCGCTGGCCGGTGCTCAACGTGCACCCCTCCCTGCTGCCGGCCTTTCCCGGCGCGCGTGCCGTCGCCGACGCGCTCGACTGGGGCGTCAAGCTCACGGGGGCCACCGTGCACTTCGTCGACGAGGAGGTCGACCACGGCCCGATCGTGGCGCAGGAGGCGGTGCCCGTGCGCCCGGACGACACCCCGGCGAGCCTGCACCGGCGGATCCAGGCCGTCGAGCACCGCCTGCTGCCGGAGTGTGTGGCGCTGTTCTGCCACGACCGGCTCGCCGTGCGCGGCCGGCAGGTGAGCGTTCGCGCATGAGCGCCGCCCGCGTCCCCGTCCGGCGCGCCGTCGTCAGCGTCTACGACAAGGCGGGCCTCGCCGACCTCGCCCGCGGGCTGGCCGGCGCGGGAGTCGAGATCGTGTCGACCGGGGCGACCGCCCGCCACCTGCGGGACGCGGGCGTGGAGGTGACCGACGTGAGCGCGGTCACGGGGTTCCCCGAAATCCTCGACGGGCGGGTGAAGACCCTGCACCCGTCGGTGCACGCGGCGATCCTCGCCGACCGGGACAAGGGTCACCACCTCGCCGCCCTGGCCGACCTCGGCGTCACCCCCGTCGACCTCGTCGTCGCCAACCTCTACCCCTTCCGGGCGACGGTGGCCGACCCGACGGTCGACGAGGCCACCGCGATCGAGATGATCGACATCGGCGGCCCGACGATGGTGCGAGCCGCGGCGAAGAACCACGCGCACGTCGGCGTCGTGGTTGACCGCGACGACTACTGCGAGGTGCTCGACGAGCTCGCCTCCGGGGGGCTCACCGCGCCCACCCGCGCCCGCCTGGCCGCGAAGGCGTTCGCGCACACCGCCGCCTACGACGCCGACGTCGCCGCCTGGTTCGCACGCGGCGAGCGCTTCCCGCTCCAGCACGCACCGGTCTACCGCAAGACCCAGGACCTGCGTTACGGCGAGAACCCCCACCAGGCCGCCGCGTACTACGTCGAGCGCGGCGAGGCGTGGGGACTCGGATCGGTCCGCCAGCTCCACGGCAAGGAGCTGTCCTACAACAACCTGCTCGACACCGACGCCGCCTGGCTGGCCGCGGCCGACTTCGCCGAGCCGTGCGTGGCGATCGTCAAGCACACCAACCCGGCGGGGCTCGCGGTGGCCTCCTCGCTCGCCGAGGCGTATCCCGGTGCGCTCGCGGGCGACCCGACGAGTGCGTTCGGGGGGATCGTCGCCGCCAACCGCCGGGTCGACGCGGACACCGCCCGCCAGGTCGTCGAGGTGTTCACCGAGGTGGTGGTCGCCCCCGGCTTCACCGACGAGGCCCTGGGGGTGCTGCGGGGCAAGAAGAACCTCAGGATCCTCGAGGTCAGCCGGCCCCAAGCCCCCGCCGGGGCCCTCGTCGCCCGGACGGTCAGCGGGGGGCTCCTCGTCCAGGAGGCCGACGCGGCGCCGGAGAAGCCGGACTCGTGGGTCGTCGCGACCGCCACGAAGCCCGACGCCGACACCATGACCGAGCTCGCGTTCGCGTGGCAGGCGGTGAAGCACGTGAAGTCCAACGCCATCGTGCTCGCACGGAGCCGCGCGGTCGTCGGCGTCGGCGCGGGGCAGATGTCGCGGGTGGACAGCGTCCGGATCGCCGTGGAGAAGTCGGCGGGCCGCGCCGCGGGCGCGGTGCTCGCAAGCGACGCGTTCTTCCCCTTCCGCGACGCCGTGGACGTCGCGATCGCGGCGGGGGTCCGCGCCATCGTCCAGCCAGCTGGCAGCGTGCGTGACGAGGAGGTCGTTAAGGCGTGCGACGAGCGCGACATCCCGATGGTGCTCACGGGGCGCCGCCACTTCCGCCACTAGACCGCATGCGGCCGCGGGTCGTCGAGGGTCTGCGCCTCGAGCGGCTCGTCGGATCCGGTGGCGAAGGGGAGGTCTGGGAGGCGCGTGACCCCCACGGCCGCCGCCGGGCGCTGAAGCTCATCCGTCCCGAGGCGCTCGCCGGTCCCGACGCGGTCGCCGAGCGCGCCGCCTACCTCACGCGCATCGACCATCCCGCCCTCGTCCGGGTCCACCGAAGTGGCCTCCTCGACGACGAGGCGCTGCGGGGGTGGGGCTTCGTCGAGATGGAGTTCGTCGCCGGGCGCTGCCTCGCCGACGAGCCCGGCGGCTGGGAGCTGCTCGACCAGCTGCTGCCGCTCGCCGAGGCCCTCGACCTCCTCCACGCCGGGCACTGGTCCGACGGGCTTCCCCTCGTGCACCGCGACGTCAAGCCGGCGAACCTCGTCGCCACCCGTGGCGGTCGGCTCGTCCTCGTCGACCCGTCGACGTTGCGCGGCGTCGACGCGACCCTCGTCACGCGGGTCGGCACGCCGGTGTTCGCGGCCCCCGAGGTCATGACCGGCCGCGTCGGTCCCGCCGCCGACGTCTACTCGTTCGCGGTGACCGCTCTCGCGCTCGTCACCGGCGCCCGCGGCGCCGAGCTCGCCGACCTCGTCGCGGCGGTCGACGAGCTCGACGTGCCCGAGGGCGTGCGGGCCGGGCTGTCGTCACAACCGGAGGACCGGCCGGTGTCGTGCCGGGAGCTGCTCACCGCGCCGGCGCCGCTGCTCGTGCGCGACGCCGAGGCGAGCGACGAGACCTGGGTCCTCGGCGAGGATCCCGCCGACGTGCCGCCGGCGCCGCGCCGGCGGGTGTGGCCCTGGTTCGTCGTGCTCGCCGCGGTCGTCGCCGGACCCGCCCTCGGGTGGTCGACCGGGGCGCTGGAGGGCAACCGCCTCGCCGTCGCCGCCGCCGCCGCCGCGACCGTGCAACTCGGTGCGCACACGGTCGACCGACGGTCCGTCCTGCTCGCGGCGGTCCTGCCCCCGGTGGCGTGGGCGTTCCTGCTCGGCGACCGGCTCGCCTTCGGACGCCGGCGGCCGTGGGCGCACGCGCTGCTCTGCGGCCCGCTCACCTTCGCGTGGGCCGCTCCCGTGCTGGCGGTCACCGGACCCGTCACCGCCCGCGCCCCGGTGGCCGCCCTCGCCGTGGCGGGGCTCGCGCTCGTGGCCGCGGCCGCCGCGGCCACGCGCGCCGGCGGCGGTGCGGGCGTCCTCGCGCGCCTCGTCCTCCTGCCCGCCTGGCTGGCGGGCGCCGCCGTCCTGCTCGCCGCCGGGGTGCTCGCCCTGCCGTTCGCGCTCGTCGCCGGATCCGGCCGGGCGGCGATGCGGCTCGTGGTCGGCACGCTCGCCGGGGCAGTCGAGAACTTCCGCCCGCCCCGGTAGGGTCCTCCGCGTGAGCGCACGCATCATCGACGGCAAGGCGACCGCGGCGCGGGTCCGCGAGCGCATCGCGACGGAGGTCGCCGCGCTCGCCGAGCGCGGCGTCGTCCCGGGGCTCGCGGCGGTGCTCGTCGGCGACGACCCGGCGAGTCACGTCTACGTGCGAGCGAAGGGCAAAGCCTGCGAAGCGGCGGGCATGCGCTCGGCGAACGTGGTCCTGCCCGCCGACACGCCGCAGGAAGAGCTCCACGCCGAGATCGACCGGCTGAACGCGGACCCCGGCGTGAGCGGCATCATCGTCCAGCTGCCCCTGCCCGGCCACCTCGACCCGATCGCCGCCCAGGAGCGCACCGACCCCGCGAAGGACGTCGACGGGCTCCACCCCGTCAGCGCCGGACGGCTGGTCCGGGGTGACCCGCTGTTCGTGCCGGCGACGCCGCTCGGCTGCCAGGTGCTCCTCGCCGAGCACGACGTGCCGGTGGCCGGGGCCGACGTCGTGATCGTCGGCCGCTCCCAGCTCGTCGGCCGGCCGCTCGCGCTGCTCCTCAGCATGCGGGGGCAGAACGCGACCGTGACGATGTGCCACACGGCCACCCGGGACCTCGCCGGGCACACGCGGCGCGCCGACATCGTGGTGGTCGCGGCCGGCGCACCGCACACGCTCACGGGCGACATGGTCCGGCCCGGGGCGACCGTCCTCGACGTGGGCGTCAACCGGGCCGCGGACGGCAGCCTGCACGGCGACGCGGACTTCGACGACCTCCTCGCCGTCGCGGGCGCCATCACGCCGGTGCCCGGCGGCGTCGGACCCATGACCGTGGCGACGCTGCTGGAGAACACGCTGCTCGCCGCGCGCCACCAGGCGGGGCTTGACGCCGGCCTGGTCTGAAGGCCGATCGCCGAGGCCGTCTGCGGCCGTTCCTCTAGGGCTCCGAGGGCAGGGCCGGCGGTCGCGGTCCGCCTCCGGACCCCTGCGGCTGGGTCTGGGGCGGCTGGGTCTGGGGCGGCTGGGTCTGGGGC
>DATLGH010000094.1 GCA_035540635.1 Egibacteraceae bacterium
GGAAGCGGTCGACACGATCGCCTCCGGGCAGGGCAACCCCTTCGTGGAACTGCGCGAAGCCGGCCAGCACATGCCCATGATCGCCAACCCGCTGGCGGCCACGATCGCCCAGCAGCAGGGCCTGTAGACACCCGACCGCCGAAGGACAGAACCCACCACCACACCCGACACAAAGCCCCGGGGGCCCGGTGACCGTCGACAACCTCCACCTGCTCGCGGGCGCGTACGCCCTCGACGCCCTGCCGCTCGACGAGCGGGCGTTCTTCGAACGGCATCTCGCGACGTGCGAGACCTGCTGCGAGGAGGTCGTGGGCTACCTCCACACCGCCGCGGCGATGGGGATGGCGGTCAGGCGGCTCGCCCCCGCCTCCCTGCGCGCACGGGTCATGGCCGAGGTCGAGCGCACGCGGCAGCCCTCGCCGCTGCACAGACGGTCCCGCACCCCGGCAGGTGGACCCCACCAGCTCGTCGCGGTAGCGGGGCTGCTCGCGGCCGCCCTCGTCAGCCTCGCCGCGGTGGCCTTCTCCGTGCTCGAGAGCCGTCAACCGCCGGCGATGTCCCCCGAGTTCGTCGCCGTTGCGGAGACGGTGCGCCTCGATGCGCCCGACGGCGTCCACGCGAAGCTGCTCTACTCGGTGGACCGGGACGAGGGCTACCTCGTCGCCACCGGCCTCGACCCGCTCGGCCCCGACCGTGACTACCAGCTGTGGGTGCTCCACGACGGCGCGCCGGTGCCCGCGGGTGTCTTCGACGCCGAGGCTGACACGGTGGTGCCGGTGGATGCGTCGCTGCGCGACGCCGAGGGTCTCGCGGTGACCGCGGAACCGGCCGGCGGCGTCCCCGAGCCGACCGGAACCGTGCTGCTGAGTGCGGCCATGGCGACGGGGAGTCCGTCTGACGGAGGGCCGAGCCGGTAGGATCGGGTTACGCGGGGAAGCGCCGACCCGACAGGTGGACTCCATGGACAGCGTCACGGACCGCCTCGGCCGCGGTCTGCGGGACCTTCGGATCTCGGTCACCGACCGGTGCAACTTCCGCTGCCGCTACTGCATGCCGCGGGAGGAGTTCGGGCCCGACTTCGCCTTCCTCGAGCGCTCCGACCTGCTGTCGTTCGAGGAGATCGCCCAGGTGGTGTCGGCCTTCGCCCGGCTCGGGGTGCGGAAGGTCCGGCTCACCGGAGGCGAACCGCTCCTGCGCCGGGAGGTCGAGCGTCTCGTCGCGCTGCTCGTCGGGATCGAGGGCATCGACGACGTGGCCATGACGACGAACGGCTCGCTGCTGGCGGGCAAGGCGCAGGTGCTGCGCGAGGCGGGACTGGCGCGCGTCACCGTCAGCCTCGACTCGCTCGACGACTCGACGTTCCGGGCGGTCAGTGATGTCCGCCTGCCGGTCGCACGGGTGCTCGAGGGGATCGCCGAGGCAAAGGCGGTCGGGATGAGCCCCGTGAAGATCAACGCCGTGGTCAAGCGCGGCGTGAACGACGGGCGGGACGTGATCGAACTCGCCGCCTTCGGCCGCGACCACGGGTACGTCGTCCGCTTCATCGAGTACATGGACGTCGGCACGACGAACGGCTGGCGGATGCAGGACGTCGTTCCGGCGCGCACCCTCGTCGACCGCCTCGACGCGCTGTGGCCCCTGGAGCCTGTCGACCCCCACCACGACGGGGAGGTCGCCGAGCGGTATCGCTACCGCGACGGGGCGGGCGAGGTCGGCGTCATCGCCTCCGTAACCCAGCCGTTCTGCCACACGTGCACCCGCGCGCGGATCTCTGCGAAGGGCGAGCTCTTCACCTGCCTGTTCGCCGCCACCGGCACGGATCTCCGCGGCCTGCTGCGCGGTGGCGCCGGCACCGCCGACCTCGACACCGCGATCCGTGCCGTGTGGGCCGGACGGGCCGACCGCTACTCGGCGCAGCGCGCGAGCGAGACCGCCGAGCTCGCCAGGGTGGAGATGAGCTACATCGGGGGCTGACCCGTCCCCACGACCGCAGACGAGAGCAAGGAGTGGCGATGAAGTTTCTGGTGCTGTGGCGGCTCGAGCTCGCCCGCCTGTCCACCGAGGTCGCGCGGGCCGTGGCCCGCATGCCGGAGTACGCCGACCCGCTCATCGAAGACGGCAAGGTCGAGGCGCGCTACCACATGGTGGGCGCGCACGGGGGGGCGTGGATCTACGTCGTCGAGTCCAACGAGGAGCTCGAGATACTGCTCGCGAAGTCGCCGGTCTACAACTACTCGACGTTCGAGGTGCACCCGCTCGCCGACATGGCGGCGTACCCGGCTCAGCTGCCGGACTGACCCACGCCGCTCGCCGGCCGGGGGACGCCAAGGCGCACGGTCGTGCCCCGGCCGGGCCGAGAGTCGAGGTCGAGCTCGGCGCCGATGAGCTCGGCACGCTCGCGAATCCCCGACAGGCCGTAGTGCATCCTGCCGGTCGGTGAGGGCTCGGCGGCCGACGCGTCGAAGCCCGTCCCGTCGTCGGCGATCTCGAGCACCACCTTGTCGGGGTACTCGGTGAGCGCGAGCATCGCCCGGCTCGCGTCGGCGTGCTTCGCGACGTTCTGGAGGGCTTCCTGCGCGATGCGGTAGATGGCCGTCTCGACGTGCTCGGGCAGCCGGCAGGGGACCGCCTCGACCTCGACGTCCAGCCCGGGCAGGTCGCGTGCGAGGCTCTCGAGGCTGGCGGCGAGCCCCAGGTCGTCGAGGACGGGTGGGCGCAGGCCGGCGATCGCGAAGCGCGTCTCGTCGAGTGCCGCGCCGGCCAGCGCCTGGGCCGCCGCGATCTGGCCCGCGGCGAACCGGGGGTCGTGGTGGATCGCGTCGGCGGCCGCGGACAGGTGGAACGACAGGCTTACGATGCGCTGGCTGATCCCGTCATGGATCTCGCCGGCAAGGCGCCGGCGCTCGCTCTCCTGCAGCTCGACGGTCCGCTCGGCGAAGCGTTCGAGGGCCTCCTCGCGGTCGGACAGCCGCCGGTGCAGGCGCGCGTTCTCGATCGCGCCGGCCATCAGCCCCGCGACCGACCGCAGCAGCTCGACGTCCGCGGCGGTGAACTCCCGGCGCCGGCGGCTGTGGACGTTCAGCACGCCGACGAGGTGGCCGGGCGCCGCGACGATGGGCACCGACGCCATCGACGTGAACTCCTCGCCGCGCAGGGCGGGGATGTAGCGGTAGCGGGGGTCGGCGCGCTTGTCGTCGGTGATGACCACCGGCTTGCCGTGGGCGGCCACCCACCCGGAGACGCCCTCACCGAGTGCGAGGACGATCTCGCCGTCGAGCGCGTCGAAGGGCGGCGTGGCGCCGCGCAGCCGCAGATGGGCCGCGTCCTCGTCGAGCAGGTGCACGAAGCAGACGTCGGTCTCGGTCGTCTCCGTGACGAGACGGGCGACCCCTTGCACGATCTCATCGAGGTCGAGCCCGGCGGAGATCGTCTCGATGGCGCGCGACAGCAGGCGCGCCTCCTGCTCGGCGTCGGCGAGGCCCAACCGGCTCACGCTAGTGGAACACCCCTTCGCGCAGCGCGACGGCGGTCGCCCCGGCCCGGTCGGCGACGTCGAGCTTGCGGTAGATCGCCCGGGCGTGGCTCTTGACCGTCTCCTCGCTCACCACGAGCTTGCTCGCGATCGCCTTGTTCGACAGGCCGGCGACGAGCAGGGCGAGCACCTCGCTCTCGCGCTGCGTGAGGCCGAGGTGCGCGCCCGGCCAGAACTCGCCGCTGTGCAGTCGCGCCGCCGACCGGGCGACCCGGCCCGCCAGGGAGGGGTCGATCACGGTCTCGCCGTCACGGGTGCGCTCGAGCTGCTCGACCAGCTCCCCACCCTGCACGCGCTTGAGGAGGAAGCCCGCGGCGCCGAGGCGCAGCGCCTGGAACAGGTACTGCTCGTCGTCGTAGACGGTGAGGAACACGACCTTGCAGTCCGGGGACCGCCTGAGGATGTCCGCGCAGAGGTCGAGGCCGCTGGTGCCCTTCAGCCGCACGTCGAGCAGGACCGCGTCGGGGTTCGTCGTCGCGACGAGGCTCACCGCCTGCTGGGCGTCGCTGGCCTCACCCACCACCTCGACACGGTCGCGGTAGGCGTGCAGCATGGCTTTGAGGCCGTCGAGCACCATCTGGTGATCGTCGACGAGCAGCACACGGATGGGACTTGCCGCCAGCATCCTCCCAGGGTACGCCGACCGCGTCCCGGGCGGGAATCCCCCCTCGCCCTCCCCGCACGGGGGAGGCGACCCGCCGGCGGAGCCCCTAGCGTTGAGGCTCCACCACCCTGCATCCGGATCCGCCCTGCATCGGGTTCTGGTCGGACCATCGGCTGCCGCCGCGGACGCGGGATGTGCGCCGCGGCCTCGGATGCCCATAATCAGGGCCTCGACGTGGCCAGGTTGGTGGTCCGACGGAGGAGTAGGAGGAGGAGCCGTGCCTGACAAGATGATGCGAATCAATCGCGCGACCATGGACCAGGGGCCGGCCCGTCCCCGGCCCGTGATGCTGGCCATCGCCGGCGACTCCGCGGCGGGCAAGACCACGCTGACGCAGGGCCTGGTCGATGCCCTCGGCCCCGGTCAGAGCAGCTCCGTGTGCGTCGACGACTACCACCGCTACGACCGCGAAGAGCGCAAGGACAAGCCCTTCACGCCGTTGCACCCCGACTGCAACTACATCCGCATCATGGAGCAGCACCTGCAGCTGCTCGCCACGGGTCAGCCGATCCTCAAGCCGGTCTACGACCACAGCACAGGCCAGCTCACGCGGCCCCAGCTCGTCGAACCGAACGGCGCCGTGATCATCGAGGGGCTCCTGCCGCTGCACACGAAGCTCGCCCGCGCCTGCTTCGACGTGACGGTCTACCTCGACCCCCCCGAGGAGATCCGCCGCGAGTGGAAGGTGAAGCGCGACACGAGCAAGCGCGGCTACACCGCCGACCAGGTGATCGCCGAGCTCGAGCGGCGCGAGCCCGAGTCGGAGGCGTTCATCCGCCCGCAGCGCTCCTACGCCGACATCGTCGTGCGGTTCGCGCCCATCGAGGGCCGCGACGACCCGCCCGACACCCCGCTGTCCGCCACGGTTCTCCTGCGCCCCACGATCCGCCACCCCAAGCTCCACGAGATGATGGCCGACGTCGGCGACGGGGCGATGCACCTGAAGCTCATGCGCGACGAGGACGGCAAGCCCGTCGACGCGCTGCACATCCACGGTCACGCGCCGCCGGAGGACAGCCGCATGGTCGCCAAGGCGATCTGGGACAGCCTCGGGACGTCGCAGCCGCTGCCGGAGACCCTCGGGCTGCTCGGGCCGGGTGAGCGCAGCGAGCCGCTCGCACTGACCCAGCTCATCCTCCTCTACCACCTGCTGCGCCCCAGGGTCTAGCGGCCCCTAGCCTCATCCCGCTGCGCCCGCCCGTCCCCGGGGCGGGCGCAGTACGGTCCGGGCGTCATGAGTAGAGGGAACGCAGGACACAGCCACGGGCACGGGCACGGGCACGGGCACGTGCACAGCGCTCTGGACCGCGACCTGCTCACGCACCGCCGGGCGGTGCGGGCCGTCTGGGTGTCCGCGGTCGGGTTGGGGCTCACGGCGGCGTTCCAGTTCGCTATCGTGGCGGTCAGCGGATCGGCGGCGCTGTTCGCCGACGCCCTGCACAACATCGGTGACGTCGCCGGCACGGCGTCCCTTTGGCTGGCGTTCAGCCTGTCGCGTCGGGCCGCGAGCGACGAGTTCAGCTACGGATGGCGGCGGGCCGAGGACCTCGCTGGCCTGCTCATCGTCCTCGCGATCCTGGCCTCGGCCGGACTGGCGGGCTACGACTCCCTGGGCGCGCTGCTCGGCGAGCACCACGAGATCGTGAACCTGCCGTGGGCGTTCGCGGCGGCGCTCGTCGGCATCGTCGGCAACGAGGCCGTTGCGCAGTACAAGATCACGGTCGGGCGGGCGATCGACTCGGTGCCGCTGGTGGCCGACGGGCAGCACGCGCGCGTCGACGGGCTCGCGTCGGCGGCGGCCGCTGCGGGGATCGTCGGCGTCTGGCTCGGCTATCCCCTCGCCGATCCCGTCGCCGGCCTTGCCATCACCGGCGCCATCCTCTGGATCCTGCGTGACGTGGGCCGGGACGTCCTCCGCCGCGCCATGGACGCCGTCGAACCCGGCACGGTGCCGCGCCTCAGGGAGGTCGCCGGGTCGGTGGAGGGCGTCGTCGGGGTCCACGACGTGCGCGCCCGTTACCTCGGCCGCAGCCTCGCCGTCCAGCTCCACGCCGAGGCGGACCCCGACCTGCCGCTGCGCGAGGCGCACGCCATCGCGGAGCGGGTCCGCCACGAGCTCGTCCACGCCTTCCCGAACATGCTCAGCGTCGACGTTCACCTCGACCCGGCCGGCGAGCCTGCGGCCCACGCCGGCACCGACCACCACTTCGGCGGGCACGGGGAGGACGACCACCCCCGCGACCACTGAGATGTGCAGCGCGTTACAGGGCGGCCAGGACGTCCTGGAAGGTCATCGGCGGGGCGTTCTCGGCCCGCTCGAGCGCCCGGTTCATCAAGGCTTGCGCCTGGTTGGCGTAGCGCAGGAACGCGTCGGTGAAGTCGCCGAACCGCCCCACCTCGCCGCGGACGCGGATGGTCGCGTCGAACAACGCCGGGTCGTCGACGCGCCTGCCGGCGCGCACGAGCTGCTCGAGCACGTGGCCGTACTGGCCGAGGTTGGCGTTGAACGCCTTCTCGACCTGGAAGAAGTTCCAGAGCGCCTCGAACGCGACGACGTCGCCGAGCCGGCTCGTGGCAGGGTCGGCGCCCTGCCCGGTGAGCAGCACCGCGACGGTCCGCTCGATCAGGCGCGTGGGGGCGGCACACACCGTGCCGGTCTGCACGCGGCGCAGGTGCCCCTCGGACTCGGCGTAGGCGACGAGCTCCTGGGCGGTCACGGCCCCACCCCCCCGCTTGCCGAGCATGTCGAAGGTCGCGGAGAACATCCCCCGGCACGCCTTGAAGATCGCCGCGACGAAGGACGGCAGCTCGCCGTGCCGGCGGAAGGGGTCACGCGCCCGGTGGAACAGGACGAGCGGCAGCGTCACCCCGAGCTTGCTGAGGTCGGTGGCGCCCCGCACGGTGCCGCGCGCGGCCGGCTCCCGTCTGAAGTAGTGCTCGGCGAGCCAGGCGAGGCCGCTCAGCACCTCCGCGGTGTCACGGCGCAGGTCCTCGTACGCAGAGACGTTCATGCGCCCGCCCTTGCGGGAGGGGCTGTCGCGGTAGGGGCACGCCACCGTCCGCATCGGCACGCCCGCGCGTGTGGCCCTTCTGATCGCCCGGTCGGGCGCCGAGTCCTCGAGCAGGAGGCGGCCGTGCTCGTCCGTCTCGTCGGTGATGGTGAGCAGCTCCGCCAGGCGCTTGCCCGTCGGGCGCCGCGACGGCTGGCTCGCCGAGCGCTCGGCGGTCTCGGACATCCGCACTGGCCTTTCCGTCGCGTCGAGGGGCTGCTGACAGCCTACGCAGGAGCCCGCCCGCCCTCACGTGCCGGTCGGCGTCCAGGCGAGGACGGCGGCGGGCATGGTGCGTGCCGGCATCCGCAGGGCACCGTCGCGGCGCACGAGCCAGGAACCGAGCAGCGCCCGGAGCTCGGCGCGCGTCTCGTCCGTGTCGGCGAGGAGCAGGGTGCGGCGGTAGTCGTCGACCGCCTCCTCGAGGGTGGCGTACCGGCTCGTCGTCGGCACCTCGACGACCTCGACCACCGGGTCGATCCTGAGCTCGCGGAGGAGGGCGACCGCGTCGAGGTAGGTTGGCGCGGGCTTGCGGGGCGCGCCGTGGAAGTACCGCCATACGGGGTCGAGCAGGAGCTCCGCGCCGCCCGCGCCGAGGCACACGAACACCCGGCGCCGGGCGGCCGCGTCGAGGCGCCGTAGGAAAGCCGCCGCGTCCTCCACCACCGGCAGCACGTAGGCGCAGATCGCGACGTCGCCGGTCACGCCGCTGACCTGCGGCCACGCACCGTGGACGGTCCGGACGTTCGCAAGGCCGCGGCGGTCGGCCTCCCGGCGCAGCACACCGAGCATGCCCTCGCTGACGTCAACGGCGACGACCTCGGCGGCCCGCGCGGCGAGGGGCAGGGCGAAGCGCCCGGCGCCGGCCCCGACGTCGAGCACCACCGTGCGCGGCCCGACGTGGCGGCGCGCGCGGCGCAGGAGCGGGTCGGTGCGGGCGCCCTCGGCGGCCCGGTCGGCCAACCGCTCCGCTCGCTCGTCCCAGAACCGCGGCCCCACGCGAACCTCGCCCGCCGACAGACGCGTGATCTCCTCCATCCGCGCCCGCACCAGCCGGCGCCAGCGCGCGGCGGCGCTGCCCCCGCGCACCGTGGACGCCCGCCCGGTCACGACACGCCCTGCGGGGTGATCCAACCGCGCGCCGCGAGGGCGTCGAGGAAGCGCGCGTAGCTGTGGGCCAGGGCCTCCCGCTCGCGCTCGACGGGTTCGCTGCGCTCCCCGGTGACGGCCATCGCCGCGGTCGCGGTTGCGAGGTCGGGGTGGAGGGTGCCGGCGGCGGCGAGCATGCATGCGCCGAGGGCGGTGGTGGCGGACGGCTTGGCGTCGAGTGCCATGCCGAGCGTGGTCGCGCGGATGCGGTTCCACACGGGGCTGGCGCTTCCCCCTCCGGTGACGGCGAGGGGCGGTGTGACGGTCGCGCCGAGGCGCGCGAGGCGCTCGTAGCCGAGGCGCTCCACGAACGCCACGCCCTCGAGGACGGCCCGGTAGCGGTCGACCTCGTCGCGCGGCTGGCCGAGCACGAAGCCCTCGGCGTCGGGCGCGACGAACGGGAAGCGCTCCCCCCGCCCCGGCAGGGCGTACACGACGCTCCGGGCGGGTCCGCGGCGGGCGGCGCGCTCGTCGAGCGCCGCGAGCGCGCGGCGGGGGAAGCCGGCGGTGAGCGCGCCCGCGCCGGTGCTCGACGCCCCGCCCGGCAACCACCACCCGTTCGGATGGCGATGGCTGTAGACCGCCCCGTCCGGGTCGCAAACGGGCTCCTCGGCCGTGCCCTTCAGCACGAGGGTGGAGCCGAGCACGGAGACGAACTGTCCCGGCGTGCCCGCTCCCGCGGCCAGCTGCGCGGCACAGGAGTCGGTCATGCCGAGGCGCACCAGGCAGCCCTCGGGCAGGCCCGTGGCGAGCGCCGCGTCGCCCGTCACGCGACCCGCGGGCCGGGTCGGTGGTGCGACGTCGGGCAGCAGCTCGGGCGCGATCCCGAGCGCGTCGAGCGCCTCCGTCGCCCACTCCTCGCGCCCGGGGTCGTAGCCGCTCTTCAGCGCGTGGCTCCAGTCGGTCGGCGGGAGGGTGCCGACGAGGCGGCACACGACGACGTCGGACGCGTGGGCGAGCCGGGCGGTCGCCGCGGCGACGCCAGGCTGCGCGCACAGCCATCCCCACTTCGGCAGCCCGAAGGACGGCTGGATGCCCAGCCCGAGCTTTGCCCAACGGGCGGCGGCGGCGTCCTGCGCCACAGCGGACTGCGAGACCGCCCGCTGGTCGGCGTAGGCCAGCGCGGGAGCGACCGGCTCGCCCTCGCGGTCGAGGGCCACGACCGTGCCGGACGTCGCGCACACGCTGACGGCCGTGACGGCCTGGCGCTCGCCACCGAGGCGATCGGTCACCTCCGCGAGCGCCTCGGCGACCGCCGGCCACCACGCCTGCGCCGACTGCTCCCACCATCCCGGCCGGGGGCTGGAGGGCGCGGGGATCGGCCGGTGCGCGCGTGCGCGCTCGCGACCGGCGGCGTCGGTCACGAGCGCGCGCACCCCCGCCGTGGCGACGTCGACGCCGGCGACGAGCTCCATCGCTCTAACCTATGGCCTTCCGGTCGGCGGGCGGGCTGCGCGGCAGCGTGTCCTTTCGGTAGCCTAACTATATGGCTTCCGAAACGATCCCGCCGGAGCTCGCGCACGCCGTCGCGCGACTGTCCCGGTTCGTGGAGCGCCGCCTGTCCCGTGCGGTGCTCACCCTGCCCCAGTACCGCGTGCTCGGGTTCCTGTCGCTCGGTCCTGCCGCGGCGGCCCTGCTCGCCGACCGGCTGACGGTCTCCCGGCCGACCCTCACCGGCGTCGTCGACGGGCTCGTCGAGCAGGGTCTCGTCGCCCGCAGCCGCGACCCGGCCGATCGTCGGCGGGTCGACCACACCCTGACGCCGGCGGGGCGGGCCGTGCTGTCGACGGCCGACGAGGTCGTCGGTGCGGGGCTCGCCGCGCTCCTCGAGCCGCTGCCGGCGACCCGGCGGGCGCAGGCACGGGCCGGTCTGGAGGCGCTCCGCGACGCGCTCGACATCGAGCGCGAACGCCGCCTGGGAGGGCCATGAGCTCGGCGCTCGAGCGCGACCTCGCGGGCCTCGTCGGCAGGAACGGGACGCCACCCGGACCCTTCGAGCCGGTCGCGGTGACCGTCCGGTACCCGCCGCCGCCCGCCGGCGTCGACCCGGATCCCTCCAAGGGCTGGCTGCAGCGCATCCGCCCGCTCGTCGCGGCCCGCAGGCGGCCCCTGCTCCTCGCGCTCGGCGCCGCGCTGGTCGCGCTCTGCGCCCAGATCGCCGCCCCCCGGGTGATCATGGCCGCCATCGACGATGCGCTCGTCGGGGCGCGTGCCGGGCTCGCGCCGTACGTCGGGGTGCTGGTCGGGCTCGCGGTCGCCCGCGGGCTGTTCACCTGGGCGCAGCGGGCGAGTCTCTTCAGCTTCGCCTTCGACCTCGAGTCGGACCTGCGCGTGCTCCTCTACGGGCACCTCGGCCGGATGCCCTTCGGCTTCTTCGACCGCGTGGACTCCGGCGAGCTCATCTCGCGGGCGAACAGCGACGTGCGCGCCGTCCAGCTGTTCCTGAGCTTCGCCCCGCTGCTCGCCCTGCAGCTCGCCGGCCTTGCCCTCGCGTTCGGGCTCATGCTGTCCGTGCACGTGTCGCTCACGCTCGTGGCCGCCGTCCCGCTCATCGGCGTGCTCGTGGCCGGCGCCCGCATGCGCGCGCGCCTGTATCCGCTCTCGTGGGTCGTGCAGGCGCGCCAGGCGGAGGTGGCGGGCGTGGTCGCGGAGAACGTCTCGGGCGTGCGCGTCGTGCGCTCGTTCGCCGCCGAGCAGCGTCAGCTCGAGGCGCTGGCGGGTGCGGCGCGGCGGCTGCACTGGGCGAGCGTGCGCCAGCTCGACGTGCGCGCCGCCTACGGGCCCGCCATGGAGAACCTTCCCCGCCTCGCAGTCGTCGGGGTGCTGGGGTACGGCGGTTGGCTCGTCGTGGGCGGGCAGGTGACCGTGGGAGCGGTGATCGCCTTCGCGGCCTACGTCGGCTTGCTGCAGCCCCCGTTCCGCATGCTCGGCGCGACGGTCATGATGGCGCAGCGCGCAGCCGCCTCCGCGGGGCGAATCTACGAGCTGCTCGACCGCGACCCGGCCATCCGCGACCACCCTGACGCCGTCGAGCTCACCGCCCCCCGGGGGGAGCTGTGCCTGCGCGGGGTCGTGTTCGGCTACGACCCCGCCAACCCCGTGCTCGCCGGTCTCGACCTCACCGTGGCTCCCGGTGAGACGGTCGCGCTCGTCGGGCGCACCGGCTCCGGCAAGAGCACCGTCGCACGGCTCGTCGCCCGCTTCTACGACGTCGACGACGGCGAGGTGCGTGTCGACGGACACGACGTCCGGCGCGTGCGTCTGGCGAGCCTGCGGGCCGGCGTCGGCGTCGTGTTCGACGAGCCGTTCCTGTTCGGCGGGACGCTGCGCGACAACATCGCCTACGCCCGGCCGGAAGCCTCCGACGCGGAGATCCGCGCAGCCGCGCGTGTCGCGCAGGCCGCGGGGTTCATCGAGGCGTTGCCCGACGGCTACGACACACCGGTCGGCGAGCGGGGCTACACGCTGTCGGGCGGCCAGCGCCAGCGGGTCGCGCTCGCCCGGGCCGTGCTCGCCGACCCCGCTGTGCTCGTGCTCGACGACGCGACGAGCGCCGTCGACGCCGAGGTCGAGGAGGCGATTCACCGTGCGCTCGCCGAGCGGTCTCCGGGGCGGACGACCCTCATGATCACCCACCGCGAGTCGACCATCGGCTTCGCCGACCGGGTCGTGCTCGTCGAGGACGGCACCATCGTCGCGAGCGGTGACCACGGGACGCTGCTGGCGACCGAGCCGCGCTACGCCGCGGTGCTCGATCGTCAGCCGCTCAGCGGGGAGGCCCGGTGAGCGCCCACTTCGGCGGGCTCAGCGGGATCGCCGGGCAGGGGTCCTTCCGGGCCGCCCAGCAGGTGGACCTGCCCTTCGGGGGCGTCCCCGAGGAGCTGTCCGACCGGGTCGAGGCGGAACTCGCGCGGGAGCCGGAGCACGAGGTCACCCCTCCGGTTTTCAGGCAGCAGCCGCCCGAGTGCCGGCCGCTGACGGTGTGGGGGCTGCTCGCCCCCCAGCGTGCCGCCCTCGGCGGCGCCGGGGCGCTCGTGCTCGTCGAGACGGCGGCGACGCAGGCCGGACCGCTGCTCGTGCAGGTCGGCATCGACGAGGGCATCGTCCCGGGCGACCTCGGCCTGCTCGCCACGGTCTGCGCGGCCTTCTTCGCGCTCACCGTCGTGGGATGGCTCGCCGGGTGGGCACGCGCCCGGTTGACCGCCCGCATCGGCGAGGGGTCACTCGAACGGCTGCGCCGGCGGGTCTTCGCCCACCTCCAGCGCCTGTCGATCGACTACTACGAGCGGGAGCCGGCAGGCCGGATCATCAGCCGCATGACGAGCGACGTGGAGGCGCTCACCCAGCTCTTCCACGAGGGTCTCGTGCAGTTCGTCGCCCAGACCCTCGTCATCGTCGTCGTCACGGTCGCGCTGTTCGTCCTCGATCCCGCGCTTGCAGCCCTCACGCTGCTCGTCGTCCTGCCCGTCATGGGCGTGCTCACGGTGTGGTTCCGAAACCGCTCCCACGGCGCGTACCGGCGTGTCCGCGACCGCATCGCCGACGTCGTCGCGCATCTCGCCGAGAACCTGGCGGGCGTGCGGGTCGTCACGGCCCACAACCGCCACTGGCACAACCTCGCCGAGCACCGCAACGTCGTCGGCACCTACCGGGATGCGAACAACGAGACCGCCCGCCTCGCCGCCGCGTACAGCGGTGGCAGCGAGTTCGTCGCCATCGGCGGCCAGGCGTTCATCCTCGCGGTCGGCGGGTCGATGGTGATGCGCGGCACGCTGAGCGTCGGGGTGCTCGCGGCGTTCGTGCTCTACCTCACCCACCTGTTCTCACCCATCCAGCAGCTCGTGCAGGTCTACAACGCCTACCAGCGCGGTCAGGCAGGGATGGCCTACCTCCGCGCGCTGCTCGCGACGCGGCCGAGCGTGCCGGAGGCCCCCGATGCCGTCGACCTTCCCCGCCTCGACGGCGACATCGCCTTCGCCGGCGTGAGCTTCGCGTACGGCGACGGGCCGCCGGTCCTCCACGACGTCGACCTCCGGGTGGCGCCGGGGGAGACCCTCGCACTCGTCGGGCCGACGGGGGCCGGGAAGTCCACCATCGTCAAGCTGCTCGCGCGCTTGTCCGACCCGGTCGCGGGATCGGTGCGGGTCGACGGGCGAGACCTGCGCGACGTGACGTTCGCCTCCTTGCGGCGCCAGCTCGGCACGGTCCCCCAGGAACCGTTCCTGTTCGCGGGCACGCTACGCGACAACATCGCCTTCGCGCGGCCCGAGGCATCCGACGACGAGGTGTGGCAGGCGTGCCGGGCGGTCGGGCTCGGCCCGCTCGTCGACCGCCTCCCCGGCGGGCTCGACGCGCCGTGTCACGAGCGGGGCGTGACCCTGTCGGCGGGCGAGCGCCAGCTGATCGCCCTCGCCCGCGCGTTCCTCGCCCGCCCGCGGCTGCTCATCCTCGACGAGGCGACGTCGAACCTCGACCTCGCCTCGGAGGCGCGGGTGGAGCGGGCCCTCGACACGCTGCTCGAGGGCCGCACCGCGATCCTCATCGCCCACCGCCTCGCGACCGCGATGCGCGCCGACCGCATCGCCGTCGTCCACGACGGCCGCATCGTCGAGCTCGGCACCCACGACGCGCTCGTGCGGGCCGGTGGCCGCTACGCCCGCCTCCACGCCGCCTGGCGCGGGACCGGTGGCGCCACCGCCGCCCGGTGGCGCCGGGGTCGCACCTGTTGCGCTAGTAGTGAGCTATACTGACCGTACGAACGTTCTAGTGAGCCCCGGGGGTGTTGTGAATCTGACGGAGTGGGCGAGGGTGCAGGGCATTCACCCGCAGACTGCCTACCGTTGGTTTCGTGAGGGGACGTTGCCGGTTCCTGCGGTCCGCGTGAACGCACGGAGTGTGCTGGTCAACCCGAATGCGGCTGTGGTTGACGGGGGCGGGTTGGGGTTGTACGCGCGGGTGTCAGCGCATGATCAGCGCAGCGATCTGGACCGTCAGGTGGCGCGGTTGTCATCATGGGCGGCTGAGTCCGGGGTGCCGGTGGTGCGGGTGGAGGCCGAGGTAGGTTCCGGTATGAACGGGTCGCGGCGGAAGGTGCGGCGGCTGCTGGCTGACCCGAACGTGACGGCCGTGGTCGTTGAGCATCGGGACCGGCTGGGTCGAATGAACACCGAGCTGGTCGAGGCGGCGTTGACTGCGCACGGACGTCGGCTGGTCGTGCTCGACGGTGAAGAGGTTGACGATGACCTGGTCCGTGACATGGTCGAGGTGCTCACGTCGTTTTGTGCTCGGCTGTACGGCAAACGGTCGGCACGCAACCGGGCGTTGAAGGCGGTCGGTTGCGCCCAGCAGGATGTCGGACCTGCTGCGGTGGGTGATCGGTGAGCCGTCCGCTGCGCAGCATCTCGGACCCGTTCGTTGTCGCCGCCCCGACGGGTGCGCGGATACGTACGTGGTTGCGGTTGTCACCGCAGGATGAGCGTGTGCTTCGTCTGGTCGGGGCGCATCTTGGCAAGCTTGCGGGGGCGGATCTGGCGGCCCGGTGCGCGTTGGGTAAAGGTGGCGGGGGCGGTCGGGTGGCCAAGCACGCCGGCCGGGCTGAACGCAAGAAGGCGTTGACGGTGTTGGCGTCGTCGCGGTGGGCCGGGACGATCACCCGGGTGTCAGCCGATCAGTGGGAACGCGGGTGGAGCAACCTGTGGGATGAGCGGGCGCAGCTGCGGGCAGCGGTCGCGACGATCCGCCGACGTCTGGACGCACCGATCGGTGAGAACAACAGCAAGGCCCGCGGGTATGGGTCTGCGCAGCAGCGGTGGGCGAAGCAGCAGCGGTTGCAGCACCAGCGTGCCCGTCTGGCCGATGTCGAGGAACGTCTGGAGCAGGGTCGGGTGTCGGTGGTGCGCGGCAGCGTCCGGTTGGCCCGCACCCGCCACAATCTGCGCGACGCCGGGTTGACCGAGCGTCAGTGGCGTGACCGGTGGGACGCTGTCCGGCTGTTTCTGTCCGCGGACGGGGAGGCGGACAAGGAATGGGGCAACGAGACGATCCGGGTGCATCCCGACCACGGCTGGGTCGAGGTGCGCCTACCGACCCCGCTCGCACACCTGTCCAACACCACGGGCAAGGCGGTCACCTACCGGTTGGACGCCACCGCAACGTTCACCCACCGGCGTGACGAGTGGGCGGCGCAGACCGTTGACGGGCCGGTCGCCTACACGATCATTTGCAACCAGGACAACGGACGCTGGTATGTGGACGCCGCGTGGACCGCCCCGCGGCCCCACATCGAACGGGATCTCGCCACGCTGCGCACCCGACCGACGGTCGGTGTGGACATGAACGACGGCCATCTCGCCTGCTGGCTGCTCGACGCGTCTGGGAACCCTGTCGGTAGCGCTCACACCATCGCATTGCACCTGGACGGCGACACCGCCCGCCGTGACGGACAACTCAGGGCGGCGATCTCGAATCTGCTCGACTACGCAACTCGGCACGGGGCGCACAGCGTCACGATCGAGAACCTGAACTTCGCCGACGCGCGTGCGACCGGACGCGAAACGATGGGTCGGGGGCGCCGCGGCAAACGGTTCCGCCGGGCGGTCGCCGGTATCCCCACGGCACGGTTCCGTGACCGGCTGGTCGGTATGGCCGCCAACCTTGGTGTGGCAGTCATCGCGGTTGACCCGGCGTACACCAGCCGGTGGGGCGGCCAGCACTGGCAAAAGCCACTCAACAACCTTCACCGTGGCGGCACCGATGGTGTGTCGCGCCATCATGCTGCCGCGGTGGTCATCGCACGACGTGGGCTTGGGCATCACGCCCGGCGGGGGACGGCAAAGCCCGACATCCACCAGAGGATGGATGTCGGACCGCGGCCGTCTCGACCGGACATGACAGCCGCGCCCCCGAGGAACCTCGGCAGCTGCGACGGCGGCCCGCGCCAGCATCAGCTGGGTAACACGGACCCGCCCGACCAGACCAGGCCAGGGAACCAGACGACCCAACACCGTTCGGGGCCGTCCACCGAGCAGGACTCACTCCTGCTCAGTGTCTAGGAACGGTAGGATGCGACCCTTGTAGTTGGCTCTGGTCGAGGCTCAAGGAGTACCCCATGCGAAACAAGGCGGTTGCGGGCATCTTCGTCGTCACGCTCCTCATGGCGGGGTGCGAGACCGGCGAGGAGCCGGCCCCCGAACCCGACGCCGACGAGACCGAGACGGAGGCAGAGGACGCGATAGCCCGGGGCGGCACGATCGTCGTCGCCATCTCCAGCGACCCCGGGCACCTCAACCCGGCGATCACGACGAGCGGGGCGACCCACACGGCCGCCGAGCTGCTCTACAACGGCCTGGTCGAGCTCGACGACGACCTCAACCCCGTGCCAGAGCTCGCCACGGACTGGGACGTGGAGGACGACGGGGCGCTCTACCGCTTCCACCTCCGCGACGACGTCACCTGGCACGACGGCGAGCCGTTCACCTCCGAGGACGTGCGCTACAGCTTCGAGGAGGTGCTCACGACCCTCCACTCACGCACGGCAGCCTCCGTCGGGCAGGCCCTCGACGCGATCGAGACCCCCGACGACCACACGGTCGAGTTCCACTTCACCGAGCCGTACGCGCCGTTGCTGCTCCAGCTCGACGTGACCGAGGCGCCGATCATCCCCGCGCACGTGTACGCCGGCACCGACCCCGAGGAGAACCCGGCCAACACGAACCCGGTCGGCACCGGACCCTTCCGGTTCGTCTCCTACAGCCCGGACGAGGAGATCCGTCTCGAGCGCAACGAGGACTACTTCAAAGAAGACCTGCCCTACCTCGACGAGGTCGTGATGCGCGTCGTGCCCGACGACCCCAGCGCGGTCATCGCCCTCGAGGCCGGTGAGGTCGACTGGCTCTGGAACGTGCCCGGCCCGGACCTGGAGCGTCTCCAGGCCAACGACGAGGTGGAGCTGCTCACCACCGACCGCAACCCCGGCGGGTCCAACTGCATCATGACGCTGTCGTTCAACCTCGAGAACCCGTTCTTCGCCGACGTCGACGTGCGCCGCGCGATCGCGCACGCGATCGACCGGGACCTCTACGTCGAGCAGATCCTCTTCGGCCAGGGACGCGTGGCCGAGGCCCCTATCGCCAGCGGCATCGCCTACGCCCACGGTGACGTCGACCTGCCCGACTTCGACGTCGAGCAGGCAGACGAGCTCCTCGAGGCGGCCGGCTGGCAGCGCGAGGGCGACGGAGTCCGCGTCGCGCAGGGCGTCGACGGCGTCGAGGACGGAACGGCGCTCGCGTTCGACTTCCTGCACTTCCCGACGTTCGCCCGCTACGGGGAGCTTCTGCGCACGCAGCTCGCCGAGGTCGGGATCGACCTCGAGCTCCGTCCCCTCGAGCCGCCGGTGTTCGCACCGACGGTGTTCGGCGACCGGGACTTCGACACGAACGTCATCTCCTACTGCAACGGCAACGACCCCGAGATCGGCGTCCGTCGCCAGATCCACTCCGAGCAGATCGGGTCGGTGCCCTTCTCGAACGCGGCGGCGTACGCCAACCCGCGGGTCGACGAGCTGCTCGACGAGGCGCAGCGCACGATCGACCTCGACGAGCGCGGCGAGCTGTACCAGGAGCTGCAGGAGATCCTCGCCGAGGAGCTGCCCTACGTCTGGATCGTCGAGACCGAGGGGACGCGTGCCCATTCGGCCTTCTGCGACGGCTTCAAGCCCTACAGCCTGTTCGCCGAGGAGGCGCACTGCGGATGACGGGCGCGGCGGCGCGTACCGTCTGGCGGACCAGCACCTGAGTGAGCCCCCGCTACATCGGGTGGCGGCTCGCTCAGGTGGTGCCGTCGGTCGCCGGGATCGTCCTCGTCGGCTGGCTGCTCATCCACCTCGCGCCGGGCGACCCGCTCGTCGCCCTCGCGGGGCAGAGCGGCGACGAGGCGTACTACGCCTTCATGCGCGAGAAGTTCGGGCTCGACCGGCCGTTGCACGAGCAGCTCGTCACCTACGCAAGCAACGTGCTGCGCGGCGACCTCGGGGTCTCCTACACCAGGGGACGGCCCGCCACCGAGGTGGTGCTCGAACGGGTGCCCGCCACGTTGCTGCTGACCGCGACCGCCCTCGTCCTGTCGAGCGTGGCCGGCGTCGCGCTCGGGGTCATCGCCGCCTCGCGACCGCGCGGATGGCGTGACCTCCTCGTCAACGGCGCCGCGCTCGGGCTCTACGCCGCACCGGTGTTCTGGGTGGCGCAGCTCGCGGTGCTGACCCTCGCGCTGCGACTGCGCTTCTTCCCCGTCCAGGGGATGTCGGGGGTGGCGACCACGACGGGCCTCGCGTCCGTGCTCGACCTCGCGCGCCACCTCGTGCTGCCCGCCGTCGTGCTCGCGACGCAGGAGACCGCGGTCGTCGCCCGCTTCACCCGTGCGGGGTTGCTCGAGGAGCTCGCGCGCGACTACGTCCGCACCGCGCGCGCCAAGGGGCTGTCGCAATCCCGGGCACTCCTGCGCCACGCCCTACGGCGAGCGCTGCTGCCGGTCGCCACGGTCGTCGGCGCTCGCGTCGGCCATCTCGTCTCCGGCGCGATCGTCGTCGAGATCGTCTTCGGGTGGCCGGGTCTCGGCCGGCTGCTGCTGTCCGCGACGCAGACCCGGGACGCGCCGGTGCTGCTCGCCATCTTCTTCCTCGTCGCCTTCAGCGTCATCCTCGCCAACCTCGCCACGGACATCGTCTATGCCCTGCTCGACCCCCGTATCCGGTATCGCTGACGAGCCGCCCGAGGCCGGCGGTGTCGCCCACCACCCCGGCCGGCCACGGCGGCGCCGCCTCGTGCGCCGTCTCCTGCGCACGCCCGGAGGGGCCGCCGGCGCGGCGCTGTCCACGACGGTCGTCGCGGTCGCCCTGCTTGCCGACGTCCTCGTGCCCGAGTCGCCGTTCCGGCCCGTCGGCCCTGCCCTCCAGGCGCCCTCGCCTGCCCACCCCATGGGCACCGACGACCTCGGCCGCGACCTGCTCGCGGGCATCGTCCACGGGGCACGCACGTCGCTGACGGTGGCGGTGCTCGTCGGCCTGCTCGCGGTCGTCATCGGGGTGCTCGTCGGCACGCTGTCGGGCTATCGCGGGGGGCTCGTCGACGACGTCCTCATGCGGGTCACCGAGCTGTTCCAGGTGCTGCCGCGGTTCTTCCTCGCGGTCGTCGTCATCGCCGCGTTCGGTGCGAGCCTCGAGCTGCTCGTGCTCGTGCTCGGCCTCACGTCGTGGGAGATCCTCGCTCGGGTCGTGCGCGCGGAAGTGATGAGCCTGCGCCAGCGCGAGTTCGTCGAGGCCTCCATCGCAAGCGGGGCGTCCGCGGCCCGCGTCGTCGTGCGCGAGATCCTGCCGAACGCGCTGCCGGCCGTCGTCGTGTTCCTCGGGTTGCTGCTCGCGCAGGTGATCCTGCTCGAGGCGACCCTCGGCTTCATCGGCCTCGGAGACCCGTCACGGATCAGCTGGGGTTATCTCGCGGGGCAGGCGCAGCGCTTCCTGCGGGTCGCCTGGTGGATGTCCTTCTTCCCCGGCGTCGCCATCGTCGTGGCGGTGCTCGGCCTCAACCTCGTCGGCGACGCGCTCAACGACGTGCTCGGCGGCCGGCGCTGACCCGCAGCGGCGCCCCGAGGTCGGCGCGTCACCCCCGGGGGTCCGAACGCTGCCGGGCGTCGAGACGCTCGGCGAAGCCCTCCCCGCGCAGCCACAGGGCGACGTCGAGGAGCTCCTCCGGCGACGCGAGAACCGCTATTCGCTCAAAGGCCGCACCGCGGTCACCGTGATGGAGAACTCGCCGGCGGGCGCGGCGTAGGTCACCGTCTCGCCGACGTGCCGCCCGACGAGCGCGCGGCCGAGGGGTGACTGCGCGCTTACGACGCTCAGCCCCGGAACCCGGTCCTCACGGCTGCCGAGCAGGAAGGTCTCCTCGTCGCCTTGCTCGTCGCGAGTCGTGACGACCATGCCGGCGGCGACCGTGTCCCCCTCGGGAGCCTCGCCGACACGGGCGTCGCGCAGCATCTGCTCCAGCTGGCGGATACGGGCCTCCATCTTGCCCTGCTCCTCCTTGGCCGAGTGGTACTCGGCGTTCTCGCGCAGGTCGCCGTGGGCGCGGGCCTCCTCGATGGCCGCCGAGGCCTGCTGGCGCCCTTCGGTCTTGAGGTGGGCGAGCTCGGCGCTGAGGCGCTCGTACGCGGACTGGGACAGCCAGACGGTGTCGGTCACGGCCGGACCCGAAGGCTGCGCTGCTCGACGGTCATGTGCGGGCATCCTTGTCGCAGGTGCTGGGGGCGAACGGAGAGTCTACGGTTTAGCCACACCATGCCCGAGCTTCCCGAGGTGCAGGCCCACGCCGAGCGGCTGAGCGCGGCGTTCGCCGGTGCGGACCTGTCGCGGTTTCAGCCGCTCGCGTTCACCGCCCTGAAGACCTACGACCCACCGCCGGAGGCGGCGGTGGGTCGCGCGCTCGAGGCGGTGCGCCGCCGGGGCAAGTACCTCCTGCTCGACTTCGGGGATCTCACGTTCGTCGTCCACCTCATGCAGGGCGGGCGCCTGCGCGTCGACGGCACACGACCCCGGCCGGGATCCCGAAGGCCGGCGGTGCGGCCGAAGGGAGGGGTGGCGCGGTGGGTCTTCGCCGACGACCGGGGGCTCCTGCTCACCGAGGCCGGCACCGAGCACCGGGCGGGTGTGTGGGTGGTCGCCGGCGACCCGCTCGCCGTCCCGCCGCTGTCCGAGCTCGGGCCGGAGGCGGACGCGGTCGACGAGGAAGGTATGGCGGCGCTGCTCGCGGCGCATCCCATGCGCCTGCACACCTTCCTACGTGACCAGCGGGTGGTCGCCGGCCTGGGGCGCCGCCTCGCCAACGAGGTGTGCCACCGGGCACGGCTGTCGCCGTTCGCGCCCACCGCCAAGCTCTCCGTCGACGCCGGGCGCGTCGTCGACGCCATCCGCTCCTGCGTCCTGGAGGGGCTGGCGGCCGAGCAGGCGCGCGAGGACATGAGCGCGTCCAGGGAGCGTCCCGCGGCCGTCCACGGGCGCACCGGCGAGGCGTGCCCCGCGTGCGGCGACACCGTCCGCGCCGTCGGGTACCGCGACTACACCGTCAACTACTGCCCGACGTGCCAGACCGGCGGCAGGGTCCTTGCGGACAACACGACGAGCAAGTTCCTCAAGTAGCCGCGTCGCGGCCGGGGCCGTTTCCGAGCACGCACAGGCCGTGCCACGCGAGCGCGGAGAGGTGGTCGACGAGCTCCGCCCGCGGCATCGTGCCCTCCCGCAGCCACCAGTCGCCGGCGACCTGCACCATGCCGACGATCCCGTGCCCCCACGCCCCCGCGGGCGCGGTGTCCAATCCCTTGCGCTCCAGCTCCTCGCCGATCGCCGCCCCGACCTCGCGGCCGACCCGCAGGACGAAGTCCGACACGGTGGCGCGTGCCTCCTGCTGCTCGCCCAGCGCCGGGTGCATGAGGAAGCGGTAGATCTGCGGCTCCGCCTCGATGAACGCGAGGTACACGTCGACCGCGGCGCGCAGGCGCGTCCTCGCGTCGGCCGCCTGCGTGAGCGCCGGCATGAGCGCTCCCATCACCGGCTCCACGTAGCGCTCGGCGAGCATGCGGTAGAGCTCGCCCTTGTCGCCGAAGTGGCGATAGAGGATCGGCTTCGTGATGCCGGCCTCCGCGGCGATGCTGTCCATCGAGGCGGAGGGCCCGTCCCTGCGGATCACGCGGTCGGCGGCGTCGAGCAGCTGGCGCCGCCGGCTCTCCCGCCGCGAGGCCGCGTCGACCCGCGTGCCGGTGAAGAATGTGGCCACCCCCTCCATGGCCGTCAGCCTACCCCGGGGGCGGGACGCGCGCGCTTCCCGCGGCGAGGTCACGCTCGTGGTGGGCGGGACCGTTCCTCGTCGGCCTCGCCTTGACGCTGGGGGCCCTCGCGCAGCTCGCGGTGCTGTGGCCGGCCGGGAAGGTGGCCGACACCTACGGCCGCCGCAGGCTCGCCGTACCCGCCTACCCTGCCTTCGCGACGGTCGCAGCGGTCGCCGCCCTCCGCATGCGCCAGACCCTCGGGTCGGCGGCGCCGGCGGCGACGTAGAATCTTCCCCCGATGAGGATCGAGCTGCTCTACCGGCTCTACGAACGGCGCCTGGCCGCGGGTCTGCGTGGCGGCGCACTGCCCCGCCACGTCGGCGTGGTGCTCGACGGCAACCGGCGTTTCGCCCGGGAGAAGGGCCTGGAGACCGTCACCGAGGGTCACCGCATCGGCGCCGGGAAGATCCACGAGCTCGTCGACTGGTGCCACGAGCTGGGCATCCCCTACGTCACGCTGTGGCTGCTGTCCACCGACAACCTCCAGCGCGACGCCGCCGAGGTCAGCGTCCTGCTCGACATCATCGCCGACACCATCCGCCGCATGGCCAGTGAGCCCCGCAACGTCAGCCGCGGCCTGCGGATCACCGCCGTCGGCGCTCTCGACGCGGTCCCCGACGAGCTGCGCCGCGTGCTGAAGGAGGCGGAGGAGGCCACCGCCGCCGGCACCGGCCTCCACGTCCAGGTGGCCGTCGGCTACGGGGGCCGCCAGGAGATCACCGACGCCCTGCGTGCCCTGCTCGAGGAACGCCACGCCGAGGGGGCGACGCTCGGGCAGGTCATCAGCGAGCTCAGCCCCGAAGCCATCTCCGCGCATCTCTACACGAACGGCATCCCCGACCCCGACCTCATCATCCGCACCTCCGGGGAGATCCGGCTCTCAGGCTTCATGCTCTGGCAGTCGGCGAACAGCGAGTTCTACTTCTGCGACCCCTACTGGCCGGCGTTCCGCAAGACCGACTTTCTCCGCGCACTCCGCGACTTCGCCTCCCGCCAGCGCCGCTACGGCCGCTGAACCGGCCGTGATCGAGACCACCGACATCGCCGGGTTGCTCGTGGTGCGTTGGCCGACGCACGGCGACGAGCGCGGCTTCTTCCGCCAGACCTACCAGATCGGGGAGATCGCCGAGGCGCTCGGCCGGGAGCCGGTCCTGCGGCAGGGCAACCACTCGCACTCCGTGCCCGGCGTGCTGCGTGGCTTCCACGCCGAGCCGTGGGACAAGCTCGTATACGTGGTCCGCGGCTACGCGGTGGCCGCCATCGCCGACATCCGCCCCGACTCGCCGACGTTCGGCGAGGCGCGCACGTTCCTGCTCGGCGACCCCCCCGACGGCGAGCGGATCCGCCTCTTCATCGCCGAGGGCCTGGCGAACTCCTTCCTGACGCTCGGCACCGAACCCGTCGACTACCTCTACGACGTGAGCGACTACTGGCGGCCGGGGATCGACAAGCCCTCCGTGGCATGGGACGACCCCGACCTCGCGGTCTTCTGGCCGCTGGCCGACCCGGTGCTGTCCGACGCCGACCGCAAGAACCCCACCCTGCGCGATCTCTTCCCCGACCATCCGCGCTGGCGCTCCGCCGGGGGCGGAGCGGCCCGGGGCGCCCACGCCGCCGGCGGGTGAGGCCTCCACGGCCGCCAGCAGGCGGGGCTGTACCCTGCCCCGGTGACGACGATCGAGCTCGTGCGCCACGCCGAGGCGCTGTCACGTGACGGGTGGCGGGACCGGCCCGACTGGGACCGCCCGCTGTCCGAGGTCGGCCGGGCGCAGGCGGAGGCGCTGGCCCGGGCCATCCTCGACGGCGGACCGATCGACGGCTGCCACGCGAGCCCGACCGTGCGCTGCCTCCAGACGCTCGAGCCGCTCGCCGCCGCGGCGGGCCAGCGGATCGTCGGCGAGGAGGCCCTCGGGGAGGCGGCGACCGTGCCGAGCACCGACCGGGGCAACGCGTGGGTGGCGTCCGCGTGGCTCGGGGGCCGCGCCCTGTCCTTCGTCGACCGGGTCACCGCCGCGCGGCCCGGCCGGCGGATCGTCGTCTGCTCCCACGGCGACGTCGTCCCCGCGTTGCTCGCCGTCCTCGCCGGCCGCGACGGCCTGGCGCTGCCCGACGTCCGCCTCGACAAGGGCGGGTGGATCTCGTTGCGGTTCGACGGCGGCCGCTGCGTCGACGCAGCGCGACACGAATGAGGTGCGTTCGATGACCTGCTACGTGCTCGACACCTGTGTGCTCATCGCCGACCCGGGGGCGCTGTACCGCTTCGACGAGCACGGCGTCGTCCTGCCGCTCGTCGTCGTCGAGGAGCTCGACCGGCAGAAGACGCGCATGGACGAGGTGGGCCGCAACGCCCGGGCCGCCGTCCGCCTCATCGAGGGGTTGCCTGCCGCCAGCCCCAGCGGCCTCCGCGAACCCGTCACCCTGCCGGGCGGCGGGACGCTGAGGGTCGAGGGCAACCACGTCGACACCCCGCTGCCCGCCTACCTCGACCCGACGACGCCCGACCACCGGATCCTCGCGGTGGCGCTCGGCGTCGGCGGCACGCTCGTGACGAAGGACGGGGCCCTGCGCATCAAGGGCAGCCAGCTCGGCGTCAGCGTCGAGGACTACCGTGCGGACACCCACCACGTCGACGAGCACTACACCGGTGTCGCCCAGCTCGACGTCGACGGCCGGGTGCTCGCCGCCCTGCACCGCGACGGCAAGGTCGCGCTGTCGGGCGCGGGCGATCATCTGGTCACCAACCAGTGCGTGGTCTTGCGGGCAGGCCCGTCCACGGGCGGGCTCGCCCGCGTCGTCGACACCGCCCCGGACGGCACCGTGACCGCGCGGCGCGTGGCGGGCAGCCCGCGGGTGTTCGGCGTGGCGCCCCGCGACGCCCGCCAGACCTTCGCGCTGGACCTGCTGACCGACCCGACCGTCGCCTGCGTGTCGCTCATGGGCATGGCCGGGACCGGCAAGACCTTCCTCGCCCTCGCCGCCGGCCTCGAGCAGGTCGTCGAGGCGCAGGCGTACCGACGGCTCGCGGTGTACCGCCCGCTCGTCGCCGTCGGCCGCCAGGAGGTCGGCTACCTGCCGGGTGACCTCGACGAGAAGCTCCAGCCGTGGATGGCCGCCGTCCACGACAACCTCTACGCGTTGTTCCGCCGAGACGAGGCTCCTGGGTGGCCACCGACCAGCGCCACGCCCAGGAGGCCGTCGACGCGCTGCTCGAGCGCGGCCAGCTGGAGATGGCCGCGATCACCTACCTCCGCGGCCGGTCCATCACCGACGAGTACGTCGTCGTCGACGAGGCGCAGAACCTCGAGCTGCCGACCCTGAAGGTCATCCTCACCCGCATGGCGGCCGGGTCGAAGGTGGTGTTCTGCGGCGACCTGTGCCAGGTCGACAACCCCTACATCTCGCCGCACGGCGGCATGGCGGCGGTCATCGAGAAGCTCAAGGGCTCGCCGCTGTTCGGGCACGTCACGATGGCGAAGGGGGTGCGCTCCCCCCTCGCGGAGTTCGCCGCCACCCGCCTGTGAGCCGTCGGCGAGCATCGCGTCACCGTCGGGGACGGCCCTCGGCCGGCGGACGGCTACTCGACGCGCTCCCCGGTGACGACGTAGGCGACCTGGCGGGCGGCCTCCACCCCGTGGTCGGCGATGCGCTCGTAGTAGCGCGCGAGCAGCGCGAGGCTCACCGCCTCCTCGACGGACTGGCGGCCCGTGTAGAGCTCGGTGAGCAGGCACTTCTGGAGCAGGTCCGCCTGGTCGTCGCGGCGCTCGAGCTCGACCGCCGCGAGCCCGTCGTGGCGCTCCCAGGCGTCGGCCGCCCGGCCCATGATGTCGGCTGCCACCTCCCCGAGCTGGGCGATCGTCTGGCGCACCTCCTCCGACATGGCCGGGGGGTGCACCCACTGCAGCGACTCGGCGACGTGACGAAGCAGGCTCGCCGAGCGCTGCACACCCGCGGTGGCGCGCAGGATCGCCACGATGCGGCGCAGGTCGCTGCCGACGGGCGACTGGCGGGCGAGCAGGACGTAGCAGGCCTCCTCGAGCTCGCGGCAGCGGCTGTCCACCTCGCTGTCCACGGTCTCCGCGGTGGCCGCCCCGTGCCCGTCCGCTCCCAGGAACGCCGCGGTCACCGGCTCGATGGCCGAGGCGACGCGCCGCGTGACACGCACGAGCGCCCGGTCCGAGGCGGCGAGCTGCGCCTGGAAGTCCACGCGGGCGACGGGTTCCCGGCTGGACGCCTCCAGCAGCTCCAGGGGGTCCGGTTCGTCGCCCATGCCTGCACGGTAGCGTGTTCGTCGTGGACGCGACCACCAGAGGACTGCGCATCCTCACCCGGCCGGGCCACCCCGACTTCCTCGACCTGCCGTGGAGCCGGCCGATGGAGGAGTGGTCGGGGGAGAGGATCGTGGAGGTCGCCCGCGGCGTGCACCGCCACGTCGTGCGCTTCATCGACTACGAGGGCAGTCTCTACGCGCTGAAGGAGCTGCCGCCCCGGCTCGCCGACCGCGAGTACCGGCTGCTGCGCAAGATGGCGGAGGACTCTCTGCCGGTGGTCGACGTGGCCGGCGTCGTGCACCGCGCCGGGATGCCCGGCGGGAACCTCGAGGACGTCCTCGTCACGCGCTTCCTCGACTACTCGCTGCCTTACCGCACGGTGTTCAAGCACCGGCGCCGCGACGACCCCGTGGGCGAGGTCCGCGACCTGTCCGACCGGCTGCTCGACGCGCTCGCCATGCTGCTCGTGCGCCTGCACGTCGCGGGGTACTTCTGGGGCGACTGCTCGCTGTCGAACACGCTGTTCCGCCGGGACGCGGGCGCGCTGGCGGCCTACCTCGTCGACATGGAGACCGGCGAGTGGCACCCGCAGCTGTCCGACGGGCAGCGCGAACACGACCTCGAGGTCACCGAGGAGAACGTCGCCGGGGGCCTGCTCGACCTCCAGGCGGAGCTCGGCCTGCCCGGCGACCTCGACGCGTTCGACGTCGCCCACGACCTCGGCCGCCGCTACACCCGCCTGTGGAACGAGGTCACGACCAACGAGGTCATCGGTCCCGACGAGCGCTACCGCATCCAGGCGCGCATGCGGCGGTTGAACGAGCTCGGGTTCGACGTCGACGAGGTCGAGCTCGTCGCGGCCGAGGACGGCGACCGGCTCGTCATGAAGATCTCCGTGACCGAGCAGGGCCACCACCGCCGCCGGCTCATGGCGCTCACCGGGCTCGAGGCCCAGGAGAACCAGGCCCGCAGCCTCCTGAACGACCTCGCGAACTTCCGCGCGAGCGGGGAGCGCCGCGCCGGCCGCCCCCTGCCCGAGACGCTCGCGGCGCACCGCTGGCTGGCGGAGGTCTTCGAGCCGACCGTGGGGGCGATCCCCGACGGGCTCCGCGGCAAGCTCGAGCCTGCCGAGGTGTTCCACGAGGTGATCGAGCACAAGTGGTTCCTGTCGGAGTGCGCCGGACGCGACGTCGGCGTGCAGGAGGCCGTGGCCTCCTACATGCGCACGGTCCTGCCCGCCGTGCCGGACGAGCGCACCGTCCTGGCCCTCGACGACGACGGCTTCATGGGCTACGGCTGACGCTTTGGCGGGACCCGGTAAGGTGCGCCGGCGGGCCGCGGCGCAGGCCCGCGCCCGCGAGCGAGCAGGGGCCCGCGTCCGCGAGCCGAGGAGACGTGATGGGACAAGTGACCTTTCGGATGGAGGTCGGGGAGCCCGCAGCGGACACCCTCGTCGAGTGGGACACGGAGTCCTCGCTCGTGACGACGTGGACGGTGCGGCCTGCGGGACACGCGGCGGCGGTGAGGGTGACGACCCGGTGGCAGGGCGCGTCGGGCATCGGGGGCTTCTTCGAGCGCCGGTTCGCTCCGGCCGGGCTGCGCCGGATCCACGACGGCACCCTCGCCCGGCTCGCCGACGCCCTGCGGTAGGCCGTCGGGGATGGCGCTGGTCGCGGTCGAGGACCGCCACGCCGTGCGGGTCCTCACGCTCGAGCGGCCCGAGGCGCGCAACGCCATGAGCACCGCGCTGCTCGGCGCGCTCCTCGACGCCGTCGCCGACGCGGTGGCGGCCGAGCACGTGCGGGTGCTCGTCGTCGGCGGTGCGGGCGGGCACTTCTCGGCGGGTGTGGACCTGCGCGAGGAGCTCGGCCACGCGGGGCACGTGCGGCGCATGGACCTGTTCTGTCAGGTCTGCGAGGCGGTCGGCACCTGCCCGAAGCCGACGCTCGCCGCGGTGGAGGGCCACTGCGTGGGCGGTGGCGCCGAGGTGGCGGCGGCCTGCGACGTCCGGGTCGCTGACCCGTCGGCGTCGTTCCGCTTCCCCGGCGCGGCCCTCGGCGTGCCGGTCGGCGCCGCCAAGCTCGTCGGCCTCGTGGGTCTCGGTGCGGCCAAGGAGCTCGTGCTCACCGCCCGCACCGTCGACGCCGGGGAGGCGTTGCGGCTCGGCTTCCTGCAGCGGCTCGCGCCGGCGGGCGGCGCGCTCGACGTCGCGCTCGAGGTGGCGGGGGCCATCGCGGGCAACGACCCCGACGCCGTGACCCACCTCAAGCGGCTGTTCGCACGCTTCTCCGGCACGGGCGACCGGATCGCGGTCGAGAACGACGCGTTGCATGCGCTCGCCGAGGCCGGCGGGGACTACACGGCGCTCACCATGCCCGACCCGAAGCGGACCGCCGGCTGGTCCGCGCTGGACCCCGGCAGGTGACCGGTATGCTCATCCCAACCGTCGTCCGCCCGCCCGAGGAGACCGCTCCGTGACCGACTCACGACACCCCCAGGCCCCCGACCGCAACCTCGCGCTGGAGCTCGTGCGTGCCACCGAGGCCGCGGCACTCGCAGCCGGCCGCTGGATGGGACGGGCGGAGAAGGAATCAGGTGACCAGGCCGCCGTCGACGCGATGCGCGCGGTGCTGGGCACCGTGGAGATGGACGGCGTCGTCGTCATCGGCGAGGGAGAGAAGGACGAGGCGCCGATGCTCTTCAACGGCGAGCGGGTCGGCACGGGCAACCCGCCGCTCGTCGACATCGCCGTCGACCCGGTCGAGGGCACCACCCTGCTCGCCGAGGGGCGCAACGGTGCGGTCGCGGTCATCTCGGCCGCGCCCCGCGGGACGCTGTTCGACCCCGGCCCGATCATGTACATGATGAAGTGGGTCGTCGGCCCGGAGGCCACGGGGGTGATCGACTTCGACGCGCCGGTCGGCGACAACCTGCGAGCGATCGCGAAGGCGAAGGGCAAGGACGTCAACGACCTGCTCGTCATGACCCTCGACCGCCCACGCCACCACGACCTCATGCGCGAGGTGCGGCAGGTCGGCGCGCGCCTGCGGCTGATCACCCATGGCGACGTCGCCGCGGCGCTGCTCGCCGCGGTGCCCGACAGCCGCGTCGACGTGCTCATCGGCATCGGGGGCACCCCCGAGGGCGTCCTCACCGCCTGCGGCCTGCGGGCAATCGGCGGGGAGATGCTCGGCAAGCTGTGGCCCCGCGACGACGAGGAGCGTGAGGCGGCAGCCGACGCCGGCTGCGACGTCGACGAGGTCTTGAGCACCGACCGGCTGTGTGCGAGCGAGGACACGTTCGTGGCGGTGACGGGCATCACCGACGGCGACCTGCTGTCCGGGGTGAGCTACACCCCCGGCGGCGCGGTCACCGAGTCGCTCGCCATGCGCGGCAAGTCCGGAACGGTTCGCTGGATCAAGGCGAGCCACAACCTCGACAAGGTCGCCGAGTACGCCGCCGTCGACTACGGCTAAGAGAGCGTTCACCGACCGTTCACCGGTCGGTCCGCGACCCGCCACCCGCGTCTCCTACCGTGCGCATGACCGCAACCACCTCGGTAGGAGGACATGAATGCGCACGTGGCGCATGGCAATCGCAACGGCCCTGTCCGCAAGCGTCCTTGCGGCCTGCGGCGGCAACGGCGGCGCGCTGCCGGCGGCGCCCGGCGACGTCGCCGACCGCACGGGCGACGAGACGGCGGGCAACCGCGGTGAGCTGAGCGGGGCGCTCGTCGGCGCGGGTGCGACCTTCCCGACGCCGGTGTTCCAGGACTGGATCCTCGCGTACGGCGAGTCGGTGCAACCCGGCGCGTCGATCAACTACCAGAGCATCGGCTCCGGTGGCGGCATCGAGCAGTTCATCGGCCAGACGGTGGACTTCGGGTCGTCGGAGCGCTTCCTCGACGACGACGGCGTGGCGGAGGCGGCCGCGGCCCGCGGGTGCGATCCGCTCCAGGTCCCCGTGCTGTTCGGCGCGGTGACCATCGCCTACAACGCGGCGGTCGGCCTGGAGGGCCTCGTCCTCGACGCCGCGACCATCTCGGGCATCTTCCGACGCGAGATCACCCGCTGGGACGACCCGGCGATCGCCGAGATCAACCCTGGGCTCGACCTGCCCGACACCGACATCATCCCCGTGCACCGCTCCGACGGCTCGGGCACGACGTCGGTGTTCACGACCTGGCTACAGGACGAGGACCCGGCGTGGGCCGAGGAGCTCGGCTCAGGCACGGAGGTGAACTGGCCCGCGGGAACCATCGGCGGCCAGGGCAACGAGGGCGTCACGGCCGGCATCGAGCAGAACCCGGGCGGCATCGGCTACGTCAACCAGGCGTACGCGCTCGAGAACGACCTGCCGACCGCAGCGGTGGTCAACGCGGACGGCAACCCGATCGAGCCGACGCTCGACGCGACCACCGCGGCGGTGGAGGGCATCGACGTGCCCGACGACTTCCGCTTCCACATCCTCGGCGTCGGGGACGACGGCTACCCGATCACCGGCACCAACTGGGTGTTCGCGTGGGAGTGCGGCTACGACGCCGGCACCGCCGCGCTGCTCCGGGACTTCTGGACCTGGGCCACCCAGACGGCCCAGGCGGACGAGCTCGCCGTCGAGCTCGGCTACGCGCCGCTCGGCGAGAGCCTGAAGCCGCGGGTCCTCGAGACCATCGAGCGGATCAACGCCGAGGACGAGTGATGGCGGACCCCGCGCGCAGCCTGCGCGTCCACGACCGTGGACGCCTCGCCGACCCGCTGTTCAAGGGCGCCGTCACGGCATGTGGGGCCAGCGTGCTCGTCATCCTCGGGCTGATGATCGCGCGGACGACGAGCGACGCCTGGCCGATCTTCCGCTCCGAGGGGCTCGGCTTCTTCCTCGGGACCCAGTGGAGCGCGGGCTTCTCGCGCACGGCGATCACCGGGGAGTACGGCGCCTTCCCGTTCATCTACGGCACGCTCGTCACCGCGGCGATCGCGATCACGATCGCCTTGCCCCTGGCGGTCGCCGTCGCCCTCTACATCACCCAGCTCGCCCCCCGGCGGCTGCGCAACCCCCTGAGCTACGCCGTCGAGATCCTCGCTGCGGTCCCGAGCGTCGTGTACGGCCTGTGGGGCCTGCTGTTCTTCCTGCCGGTCGTGCTCCGCCCGGTGATGAACGTCCTCGCCGATCGTCTCGGTGGGTTCTTCCTCTTCGAGGGGCCGGTGTTCGGGGTGAGCTACTTCGCCGCGGGGGTCGTGCTCGCGATCATGATCCTGCCGATCATCACCGCGATCACCCGCGAGGTCGTCGCGGTCAACCCCACGGACGCGCAGCACGCCGCCTATGGGCTCGGGGCGACGCGGTGGGAGGTCATCCGCCGGGTGGTCCTGCCCGGCAGCTTCTCCGGCGTCGTCGGCGCGACGATGCTCGGGCTCGGCCGTGCGCTCGGGGAGACCATCGCGGCCGCGATGCTCGTCGGCGGATCGCAGCGGTTCGGCTCCAGCCTGCTGTTCGCGGGGGACACGATGGCCGCCCACATCGCGAACACCTTCCAGGACGCCTCTCCCGAGACGGTCCTGGCCCTGCTCGCGATGGGTGTCGCCCTGTTCCTGGTCACCACCGTCGTCAACGTCGCCGCACGCGTGCTCGTGTGGCGGATCGGGCGGGTCACCGGAGACGCGGCGGCATGACGACCACCACGGACTCCCGGCGGCCCCGCAGAACGTCGCCGACGGGCCACCCGAGCCTGCGTGACCGTGAGGCGAGCGCCCGGTCGCGGGCGGCGAAGGACCGGGCCGCCCGCGCGCTGCTGCTCGCGGGGATGGTCGTCGCGCTCATCCCCCTCGCGCTCATCCTCTTCGAGGTCGCGCGCCGGGGTCTCCACGTCGTCGACCTCGAGTTCTTCACCCACGTCGAGCCGCCCTACCGGCGCGAAGGCGGCGGCTACGCGCAGGGCTTCGTCGGCACCGCCCTCATCATGGCGCTCGCGGTCGCGATGGCGGTTCCGCTCGGCATCGCCGCCGCGGTCTATCTCGTCGAGTACGGCCGTGGCCGGCTCGCCATCCTCGTGCGCTTCTTCACCGACGTGATGACCGGTGTGCCGAGCGTCTTCGTGGGCCTGTTCGTCTACGCCCTGCTCGTCGTCGGCCCGGGGCAGCTGCGGTTCGGGACCTTCGTCGCCGCGGTGGCGATCGGGATCATGATGCTGCCGATCGTCGTGCGGTCCTCGGAGGAGATGCTGAGGCTCGTCCCCGACGAGCTGCGCAAGGCCAGCTATGCCCTCGGCGCGCGCCGCTGGCAGACGGTCGTGAAGACGGTGCTGCCCGCCGCCGGTCCCGGCATCGTCACCGGGTCCATGCTCGCGGTGGCCCGCGGCGCCGGGGAGACCGCGCCCCTGCTGCTGACCGCCCTCGGTTCCCTGCAGGTCGTCACCGCCCTGCAGGGGACGCCGCAGAGCTCGCTCACCCTGCTCATCTACCGCGGCGCCATCCAGCCCTTCGACGCGGGCATCCAGCGGGCGTGGGGTGGCGCGCTCGCGCTCATCGCCTTCGTGCTGCTGTTCACCGTCGCCGCCCGGCTCATCGGGTCACGCGCCGTCGCCCTCCGGCGCTGACGGACCCGCGGTCGGGGGGGACAGAACGGGTCAGCCGAAGCGCCCGGTGATGTAGTCCTCGGTGCGCGAGTCCGACGCCTGGGTGAAGATCTTCTCAGTGGTGTCGAACTCCACGAGCTGGCCCGTGCGCTCGTCGTGCTCGTCGTCGACGGTGACGGTGAAGAACGCCGTCCTGTCCGAGACCCGGGCCGCCTGCTGCATGTTGTGCGTCACGACGACGATCGTGTAGCAGGCGGCGAGCTCGCGCATGAGATCTTCGATCTTCAGCGTCGCGATCGGGTCGAGGGCCGAGGCCGGCTCGTCCATGAGGATGACGTCGGGGCTGACCGCCAGCGTCCGGGCGATGCACAGGCGCTGCTGCTGGCCACCGGACAGCGCGAGCGCGGACGTCTTCAGCTTCGTGCGCACCTCGTCCCACAGGGCCGCCCTGCGCAGGGACTCCTCGACGAGCCCGTCGAGGTCGCCCTTGTAGCGGTTCAGGCGGGGGCCGAAGGCGACGTTGTCGTAGACCGACTTCGGGAAGGGGTTCGGCTTCTGGAAGACCATGCCGATGCGCCGGCGGACCTCGACGGGGTCGATGTCGGGGTCGTAGACGTTCTCGCCGTTGTAGCGGACCTGGCCGTGGACCTTCGCGCCCGGCAGGAGGTCGTTCATGCGGTTCAGGCAGCGCAGCAGCGTCGACTTGCCGCATCCGCTCGGGCCGATCAGCGCGGTGATCTCGTTGCGGCGGATCGTCATCGTGACGCCCCCGACGGCGGTGAAGCCGCCGTAGCTGCACGACACGTCCTCGAGCTCGAACACCGCGGCGTGGGGCGCTGCGGGTGTCGTGCGGGCCGGCGCGGGTGCCGCTGCCCCGCTCGCGGCCCAAGCCTCCGAATCCATCGATGTCGACCTCGCGTCGCTGTGCATGCCGCCAGGGTGCCCGGGCAAGGTGAACGGCGGGTGAACGCCCGCTGCCGCGGAGGCGACGATCCCGGGCACGCTCCCGGCGTACGGTTGCCTTGCCCACCGGCCCCGCCGCCTCCGCAGGAAGGGACACCCGCGCATGACCCGCGATCGCGCGCCCGCCAGAACTCGCGTCCTCCTCACCGGCGCGGCCGGGGGCATCGGAACGGTCCTGCGCGCGGGGCTGCGCGGGCGCTACCCCGAGCTCCGGCTGCTCGACACCGAGGCGATGGACGCGGCCGGGGAGGGCGAGGAGGTCGTCGTCGCCGACCTGCGCGACTACGCGAACGTCGAGGCCGCCATGGAGGGGGTGGACGCGGTCGTCCACCTCGCCGCCATCCCGGGGGAGGCGGCGTTCGCCGAGATCTGCGCGCACAACCTCGTTGCGACCTACCACGTGTTCGAGGCCGCCCGGCGCCAGGGAGCGACCCGGGTGGTCTACGCGAGCAGCAACCACGCCATCGGCTTCACGCCGGTCACCGAGCGCATCGGCCCCGACGCGCCGCTCCGCCCCGACACCTACTACGGCGTGTCGAAGGCGTTCGGGGAGGCGCTCGGACGCCTGTACGTCGACAAGTTCGGGATGGACGTCGCATGCCTGCGCATCGGCAGCTTCGGCGAGCGTCCCGGCAGCCGCCGCGAGCTGTTCACGTGGCTTTCCCCCCGCGACGCCGTCGAGCTCGTGGGTTGCTGCCTCGACGCGCCCTACCTCGGGTTCGCGATCGTCTACGGCATCTCCGCCAACACCCGGACGTGGTGGGACAACCCCGAGGCGGAGCGCATCGGCTACCGCCCGGTCGACGACGCCGAGGCGTTCGCCGCCGAGCTGCTCGCCGGCCCGGCCAGCGACGACCCGACGGAGCGGTTCCAGGGCGGACCGTTCACCGGTCGGGACACGACGGCCGACCACCCGCCTGGCGTTCCTCCGCGGGGGGGCTGAGCGCGGGCGGTCGACCGCGAGCGGCGTCGCGCAGCAGCGCCGGGTGCCGCACGGCCGTCGAGGCCAACGTGCCGCGCACGCCGGCGGGCGACCCGGCGAACAGCGTGAGCATCGTGCGAGCGAGCGCGCGGGCGGATGCCTCCCCGGACAGGAACCCGCCCCAGCGCGACACCGGCAGGTCGAAGAAGGCGCGGAAGAATCCCCGCGTCGCGTCGCGGTCGAGGCACAGGAGGGACTCGAGCCCGAGGACGTGCAGCGCCCGCTGGCGGAGGCGGTCACGTGGCCAGACGGCGTTCCAGCCGGCGACCGCGACGGCCTCCGTCGCCGCGCCCGTCCGCCCGAGCGCGCCGGCGAGCGCCGCCGCGAGCACGGGCGCCCGGGCCAGGGCGGCCCCGACCTGGTAGCCCGTGGCGGGATGCACCATGCCGGCCGCTGCGCCGAAGCCGACGACGCGCCGGTCCCGCGCGGGCACGGGCACGCCCATCGGGATGAGGACGCGCTCTTCGCCGACGCGCCGCTCGACCCGCACGCCCATCCCCGCCAACCGCCGCGCGAGGCGCCCCTCGAGGGCACCGATGTCCATCGCCGGCCGCCGGGCGAGCGACGTCTCCTCGGCGAGCTCCCAACCGTCCCCCAGCGGCATGGCGTAGAGGAAGGTCGGGTGCGCGGGCGCCGGGTCACGGGCGTCGCCCGGTGGGTCCCGGTAGTCCATGAGCACCATGCCCTGCGCACTGAGCGCAGGGCGGAACCGCCCGACGAGCCCGTAGGCGGCCTGGTACGCGCCGGCCGGGGCCGGGCCGGATGCCAGCAGCGCCGGGCGGTGGCCGCTCGCGTCGACGACGACGCGGCAGCGCAGCGCGACGCCCTGGCTCGTGCGCACCGTCGGCCCCGCGGGGGCGTCCTCGACCGCGGCGGCCCTGCCGCGCACCAGCCGCGCGCCGGCCGCGAGCGCACGCGTCCGCAGCGCGTCGCGCAACCGGTCGTTGTCGAAGCGCCCGTACGAACGGGGCAGCCGGCGGGCAGTGGCCTCCCCGAGATGGACCACCACCTCCGGCCAGCGGGCGGCGACGGTCGCGCCGAGCTCGAGCCCCTCGATCTCGTCGGTCCAGACCCCGAGCGTCTGTGGCCACGGGCGCTCGTGGTCCTCGGCGAGGACGCTCACCGCCATGCCGGTCTCGGCGCAGGCGGCTGCGGCCGAGAGTCCCGCCGGCCCGCTGCCGACGACGACGACGTCCACAACCGGCTGCACGGGGCAAGTCCTACCACGCGTGCCTGCCGCCCCGCCGGTCGCGCGGGCCGCCACGGGCCGTCACCGGCGGTTCGCCGGCGTCCCTGGCTCGTACACTCGCCCGCGACATGCCGAAGATCCTGGTGGTCGAGGACGAGCCGTCCCTGCTGGAGGCGCTGGAGTTCGGTCTCGGCGCCGAGGGCTTCGACGTGGTGACCGTCGACGACGGGGCCGCGTCGCTGCAGGTCTTCGCCCGCGAACGTCCGGACCTCGTCGTGCTCGACCTGATGCTTCCCGGCCTGTCGGGAACCGAGGTGTGCAAGCGGCTGCGCGCCACGAGCGGCGTACCGATCATCATGCTCACCGCCAAGGACGCCGAGATCGACCGGGTCGTGGGCCTGGAGCTCGGCGCCGACGACTACGTGACGAAGCCGTTCTCTATGCGCGAGCTCACCGCGCGCATCCGGGCGGTGCTGCGGCGTGGCGGCGAACGCGACGCCGAGGACACGGCCCCGGCGATGGAGGCCGGGGGCGTACGCCTCGATCCGGAGCGCTACGAGGTGCGCGTCCGCGGCACGCCGGTCGACCTGCCGCCGAAGGAGTTCCTCCTGCTCGAGCTCCTCATCCGCAACGCCGGCCGCGTGCTCACCCGCGACGTCATCATCGACCGGGTGTGGGGATCGGACTACGTCGGTGACACGAAGACGCTCGACGTGCACATCAAGCGCCTGCGGGGGCGCATCGAGGAGAACCCCCGTGAACCGCGCCTGATCGCCACGGTCCGGGGCGTTGGCTACAAGTTCGCCGACGGTTGACCGGGCCGACGGGGGCCCGCGATCCGCGGGCGCGCCGAACGGCGACAATGGGTGCGTGCTCCGACGCGGGTCGATCGTCCTTCCGCTCGTCGCCGCCTCGGCGGCCGTGCTCGGCGCCCTGCTGCCGGGCCGCGCCTGGCTCGCGGCCCTGCTCGCGGTCGCCGGTGGCCTCGTCGCCGGCGTCGCGCTCAACCGGGTCGCGCACCGGCGGATCGAGCGCGTCGCCGACCTCGTGGAGGGCTTCGCGGTCGGCGAGATCGACCGGCGGGTACGGGCCGACGGCAGCGCCTCGTGGCGGCGGCTGGTGCGGGCGCTCGACGCGCTCGGGGCGTCGTTCGCGCGTCAGCTCGACCAGCTCGGGGAGGAGCGCGCCCGCGTTGAGCGGCTGCTCGAGCAGCTGCCGCTCGCCGTCCTGCTGTTCACCGAGCACGGCCTCGCGTACGCGAACCCTACCGCGCGCGAGCTGTTCGACCTTGGCGGCGGCGGCGGTGGCGCCATGCCCTTGCAGGTGCTCGGCGTGCCGGCGCTCGCCGACGCCGTCGCCGAGGTCGGCGAGACGGGACGCACCGTCGAGGTCGAGGTCACCCGCGAGGACCGGATACTCGCCGCGCGCGCCGCCGAGCCCACCGCCGGAGAGGTGGCGCTCGTCGTCACCGACCTCACCGAGGCCCGCCGGGTCGAGGAGATCCGCCGCGACTTCGTCGTCAACGCCTCCCACGAACTCAAGACCCCCGCCGCGGGCATGCGGGCGCTCGCGGACTCCATCGAGCTCGCGGTGGACCGCGACCCGCCCCGCGCCCGGCGGATGATCACGCGGCTGCGGGAGGAGGCCGACCGGCTCGCGGAGATGGTCCGTGACCTGCTCGACCTCGCGCGCCTGGAGGAGGCAGCGGCCCAGCGCGGTCGCCAGCCCGTCGACGTCGCCGCGGCGGTGCGCCGGCAGCTGGGGCGCTTCGAGGCGCTGGCCGCGGAGCGCGGCATCACGCTCGCGTGCGCCTGCCCGGAGCCGGCGACCGTCGTCGCGCAGCCCGAGGACATCCGCCTCATCGTCGACAACCTCGTCGAGAACGCCGTCCGCTACAACCGCGACGGCGGCCGGGTCGACGTCTTTGTGCGCCGCGCGGACGGGCAGGTGGTCGTCGAGGTCGCCGACACGGGCCTCGGGATCCCCGCCGGGGACCGGGACCGGATCTTCGAGCGCTTCTACCGCGTCGACAAGGCCCGTACCCGCGCGGCCGGCGGGACGGGGCTCGGACTGTCGCTCGTGCGCAACGCGGTCGCCCGCCACGGGGGGGCGGTGTCGGTTGACAGCGTGGTGGGGCAGGGCTCCGTCTTCCGCGTCGTGCTGCCGGTCGAAGGAGCCACCGCCAACGGCGGCCCCGCGCTCCGGTAGCCAGCGCCCTGTCAGCGCTCGAGCAGCGAAGCGGTAGCGCCCTGTCAGCGCTCAAGCAGCGAAGCGGTAGCGCCCTGCCCTTTCAGGCGTCGGCCGTCGTCGCGGCGCGGCGCCGCATGACGAGGACGACCCACCGGTCGATCGAGCGGGTCACCATGGGGCCCAGGAGCGCCATGAGCAGCACGTAGGCGGCGGCCAGCGGCCCCAGCTGCGCATCGACGCCGGCGGCGACGCCGAGGCCGGCTATGACGATGGAGAACTCCCCGCGGGCGATGAGCGCGCCACCGGCGCGGAACCGCCCCCGCACGCCGACGCCGGCGCGTCCCGCGGCCCACCATCCGGTGATCACCTTCGTCACCGCGGTCACCGCTCCGAGCGCGACGGCGAGCACCGCGACGTCGGGGATGGCCGCGAGGTCGATCTGCAGGCCGAAGAAGACGAAGAACGTCGCCGCGAACAGGTCGCGCAGCGGACTCAGCAGGTCGCGGGCGTGGTCGGCGACGGGACCCGACAGGGCGATGCCGACGAGGAACGCGCCGACGGCCGCGGAGACCTGGAGGCGCTCGGCGACCCCGGCGACGAGCACGACGAGCCCGAAGGTCGACAGCAGCACGACCTCGTCGGAGTTGTTCGCGAGCAGCCGGCTCATGACCTCCCCGTAGCGGATCGCGACGACGAGGACGGCAGCGGCGGTGACGACGGCGACGGCCATCGACGCCATCCCCGCGGCCAGACCGACGCCGAGCAGCAGGACGGCGACGAGCGGCAGGTAGGCGGCCATGACGAGGTCTTCGATGACGAGCAGGGACAGCACCGAGGGAGTCTCGCGGTTGCCGAGCCGCCCGAGGTCGCTCAGCACCTTGGAGATGACGCCCGACGAGGAGATGTACGTGACCCCGCCGAGCAGGATCGCCGCAACGGGCTCCCACCCGAGCAGGAGTCCCGCGGCGAGTCCGGGGGTGAAGTTCAGCAGGATGTCGAGCGCGCCGGCGGGCAGCCCCCTGCGGAGGTTGTCGCGCAGCTCCTCGCCGGTGTACTCGAGCCCGAGCATGAACAGCAGGAGGATCACGCCGATCTCGGCGCCGACCTCGATGAACTCCTCGCTGAAGCCGAGGGGGAACAGGCCGCCGACGGCGAGCCCGGCGAGCAGGTAGAGGGGGATGGGGCTGAAGCCGACGGAGGTGGCGGCCCGCGCGACGAGGGCGAGACAGACGATGATGAGGCCGAGCTCGATGAAGACGCCTGCGGCCTCAGGCGAGGCCGCGGCGGCCAAGATCACGTCTCGACCCCGCCCTCGAGATGAGTGAAGGCCCGCTTGATGGCCTCTGGCGTGCCGACGACGACGAGGGTGTCCCCCGCGTCGATGCGGAAGTCGGGGGTAGGGGAGGGGATGGTGTCCTCGCCGCGGACGACCGCGACGATGGACACGCCCGTCCTCGCGCGGAGCATGGTCTCGGCGACCGTGTGGCCCGCGCAGCTCCACGACGCTGTCGCGGGCAGCCAGTCGATGGTGAGCCCCTCCACCGACTGCTGGAGCATCGTGTCGAGGCTCTCGGCGACCTTCGTGCCGCCGAGGACCTCCGCGAGGGCGTGGCCCTCGTCCTCGTCGAGGCGGACGACGTCACGGCACGAGTCGGGGTCGCCATGGTCGTAGACGAGCAGCTCCCGCCGGCCGGTGCGGTGGGTGATCACCCCGATGCGGTCGCCCGCACGCGTCGTGAAGTCGTGTCGCAGCCCGACGCCGGGCAGCTGGGTCTCCTCGATCCGCGGCATGACCCGCATTGTACGGCCGCGGGGGCGTGCGACCTCCGTACACTTCGGGCCCATGGCCGATGTCGAGGCACCCCTCACCCGCCACAGCCCCAAGGCGAGGCGGGCGCCGGTGATCCTCGATCGGCTGGACGACGCGTACGACGGGGGCGTCGTCGAGCTCGACTGGACGACGCCTTTCGAGCTGCTCGTCGCGACGATCCTGTCGGCCCAGTCGACCGACAAGAAGGTCAACGAGGTGACGAGGACGCTCTTCGCCACCTACCAGACTCCGCAGGCCTACCTCGCCGCGGACGAGGAGGCGCTCCAGCAGGCGATCTACCAGACGGGGTTCTACCGCCAGAAGACCCGCAGCATCCGGGGCATGTGCCAGGCGCTGCTCGAGCGCCACGGCGGCGAGGTTCCCCGCACCATGGCCGAGCTCGTGGCGCTTCCCGGCGTGGCGCGCAAGACCGCCAACGTCGTCCTGGGCGCCGCCTTCCCCGACGCCCACCGCGCCGACCCCGAAGCAGGCATCGCCGTCGACACGCACGTGAAGCGCCTCTCGCGCCGGTTCGGGTTCACCCGCCACACCGATCCCGAGCGCATCGAGCGCGACCTCATGCGCCTGCTGCCCAAGGAGACGTGGCCCACCGCCAGCCTGTCGATCATCCTCCACGGTCGGCGGGTGTGCGAGGCGAGGCGACCGCGGTGCGCGGACTGCGTCGTCGAGGAGCTCTGCCCTTCCTCGCAGGTCGCCGGGTGCACGGACAAGGCGCGGCAGGCGGTGGGTGTGGGCGGAGGGCGCCACACCTAGCCGCGTTCGCGACGACGGGCGATGAGCCGCTCGGTGCCGGCGGTGGCGAGGGCGAGCGCGGCGAGCACCGCCGCGGCGACCTGCCGGTCGCGCAGCGGCGGGTCGGACCGTGGTGCGCCGGCGCGCAGGACCTCCACGGATGCCGCCCGGATCACCGCGACCTCCTGCGAGCCCGGGTCGACGCGGCGGAACACCCCGACGACCTCCACGAGGTCCCCCTGTGCCCCTGGCCCGCCGACCGTCCCGAGCTCGTCGGCGAGCTCGTCGGGCAGGAAGACGCCGATGCCCGCGTTGTGGCCCCGGTAGCTGCGGTGCCCCGGCAGCGGACCGGCCGGACCGGCGTAGACGTCGTCGTTGATCTGCGCCCAGGCGCCGCCCTCGCGGCGCAGCACCCCGCCGACCGCCTCGCCGCGGTAGCGCACCCTGCGCCGGTCGAAGGAGTGGGGGCAGTCGAGCAGCTCGGACGAGCTGACCGCGACCGGGGGGCGCGCGGGCTGCAGCGTCGAGACGGCGTCGTCGTCGCGCTCGTCGGGTGGTGCGGGAGTGGGACAGTGCAGCGGCGCTCGGAGGTCGGCGCGCTCGTCGGCCACGGCGATCGTCGAGGGGCCGGGCGGCGGGCGCAGCGCCTCGGCGAGGCCGACGATGCCCGCCAGCGCGACCACAGCGACGAGGGTGCCGAGCAGCACCCGGCCTCGCCGCAGCGGCTTGTCGGCGCGGCCGCCCGCTCGCCCGCGCGGTCGCGCGCTCACGTGCGTCCCCGCAACATCGACAGGACGTAGCCACCGAGGGCGAGGGCGGCGAGGAACTCGAGGCGCCCGATGAACATCTGGGCGATGTAGAGCAGTTTCAGCGGCCACTCGAGGTCGGGGCGCACGATGCCGACCGAAAGCCCCCCGGTGGCCCCCGCCGCCGTGCTCTCGAACAGGCTCAGGGTGAGCTCGTAGCCGTAGAACAGTCCGAGGATCCCGCCCGCGAGGTAGAGGAGCAGGTAGAGGAGCAGGATGGTCGCGGCGCCCCGCACGAGGTCGTCGCGGAGGACCCGCCGCGTGGTCGAGTGGTAGCTCTCCACGACGACGGCGTTCTCCGGAAGCAGGACCTTGCGGATGTCACGCCGCAGCCCCTTCAGCAGCACCCCGATGCGGATCGCCTTGATCCCGCCGGCGGTCGAGCCCGCCATGCCGCCGAGCGCCATGGCGGTCACCAGCATCGCCGGGGCGAGCGCGCCCCACTGGGTGACGAACAGCCGGTGGGGGATCGTGGTGAGCCCCGTCGTGGTGTGGGCGTTGATCGTCTGGAAGAAGCCGACCCGGAAGAGCCCGCCGAAGTCGGTGTGCACGCCCGTGCGCCCCAGCCCGACGGCGAGCACCGCGAAGATCGCGATGATCGACACGGCAAGCGTGCGGGTCTCGAGGTTGCGCGACAGCTCGCCACGCCGGCCCTGCCAGAGCTGGTAGTGCAGGGCGAAGCTGAACGCCCCGGCGACCATGAGCACCATGAGCACGACCTCGACCGGCTGCGAGCGGTAGAACGCGGCGCTGGCCGACTGCGGGGCGAACCCCGCGGTGTGGAAGGCGGTCGTGAACAGCAGCGCGGCGTGGTAGGCGGCGGTGGCGGCCTCCAGGCCCCCGCGCCACAGCAGCAGCCACAGCAGCCCCATGCCCATCCCCGCGTAGGCGACGACGACGCGGAGGATGAAGCGGGCGGTGTGCGTGATGTTCGGCAGGATCCGCTCGCCGCGGCCCTCGCCGGTGTGGAGCGTGCCGATCACCGCGCCCGCGCTCGCGAAGATCGTGAGGACGACGAGGATGATCCCCTGGCCTCCCATGAGCTGCATGATGTGGCGCCAGAGGTTCACGCTACGCGCCATGTGGTCGAGGTCGTTCGCGAGCGTCAGCCCGACGGTGGCGAAGCCGCTCATGCCCTCGAAGTAGGCGTCGAGGTAGGACGCGTAGTGCCCGGACAACAGCAGCGGCACCGCGCCGAAGACGGGCGCGACGAGCCAAGCCGAGCCGACGACGGCGAGGCCCCGGGCGGCGTCCAGGGTCGTGCGGGTGCGCAGGAGCTGGCTCGCGGCGCCGACCGTGATCGCGAGCGAAGCCCCGACGACGAAGGCGTACGCGTCGTTGCGCTCACCGGCGCCGACCGCGACGACGAGCGGGAGGAGCATCGCCACCCCGACCGCGTACACTACCTTGCCGGTGTAGCGCCCGATGACGCGCAGGTCGTCGGCCGAAGGGCGGAAGAGCACGGCGCTGCGCCCGCCTCAGTACAGCAACGAGATGACGAGGGCGACGACGGCCGCGGCGGCGGCCAGCCCGACCGTCGCCGCCGTCACGAGGGCGATGCCGACGAGGCCGCCCCGCAGGATCGACTCGGCGCTGTCGCGGTCGCGGCGGGCCATCGGCTACCGCCGCCGGTTGTCGAGGACCGCGGCCCGCAGCTCGTCCTCGAGCTGGGGTGTGGTGAGCGCGATGACCCGGTCGGCCGGCTCGAGGCGCGTGTCGCCCCGCGGGATGATGATCTCGTCGTCGGCGCCCCGGAAGATGCACACGAGCACCGACTGCGCGGGCAGGTGCATGTCCGCCACGGTGTGCTCGGGGCGCTCGGCGCCGCGGGGGATGTCGATCTCCACGAGGTTGACCTTGCCCCGTTGGAGGGTCGTGAGGTGGATGAGCTCGCCGACGGTCACCTCCTCGCGGATGAGCCGGGAGATGAGCGTCGTCGTCGACACCGCCTCGATGCCCATCCGCGCGAAGATCTCCTCGTTGCGGGGGCTGTTCACCCGGGCGATCGCCCGGGGCACCCCGAACGAGGTCAGGACGAGCTGGCAGGCCACGAAGTTGTCGTCGTCGTCACCAGTGGTGGCGGCGAAGACCTCCGCCCGCTCGGGGCGAGCTTGTTCGAGGTAGCGCACGTCACACGCGTCCCCGTGGATGACGAGCAGGTCGTGGTCGCGCAGCAGCTGCTCGCAGCGGCGCTCGACCTTCTCGATGATCGTGACCGTGTGTCCCTCGGCGAGGAGGTCCACGGCGATGAAGCGCCCGACCTTGCCGCCGCCGGCGATGACGACATACACGGTTCAGAGGTCCTCGGCGAAGGGGTGCTCGACGAAGCGGCGGAGCTTCTTGTGCGCTCCCCGTCCGACGGCCGCCACGACGAGGTCGCCGGCCTGGAGGCGGTCGTCGGAGGACAGGATCCGCACCCGCGCCCCGCGCTGCACCGCCGCGATCCGCAGGGGGCCCGTGGCCTCGAGCGTCGCCACGGTGATGCCGTGGCCACGGTCGTGCACGCGCATCTCGACGACCTCGACGTCACCGTCGAAGCCCACGTGGAGGGGGAAGGTGCCCGCCTGCAGCTCGTTCATTATCGCCTTGGCGACGAGCCGGGTCCCCGAGACGTAGTGGACGCCGATCTTGCGGTAGGACTCCTCGCGCTCGGGGTTGAACAGGCGCGCGACGGTCTTGCGGACGCCGAAGAGCTCTTTTGCGATCTCCACCGACATGAGGTTGGCGTTGTCGAGGTCGGTGACCGCGATGAGGGCGTCGGCGCGCTCGATCCCCGCCTGGACGAGCGCGTCCTTGTCGGTGATGTCGGCGGTGACCGTCTCGCCGTTGAAGGTGGAGCCGATGCGGTCGAACGCCCGCTCGGCGATGTCGAGCACGACGATGTCGTGACCGTCGTCGGACAACCGGTCGGCGAGCTCTGCCCCCACCCGCCCGCACCCTCCGATGATGACGTGCATGGCCAGTGAGTATGCCACCGACCGCACCTATACTCGGGTGCGTGGACCCCGCTCCCCCCGCTCCCCTGACCGTGCTCCTCGCCGCGCCGAGGGGATTCTGCGCAGGCGTCGACCGCGCCATCGAGATCGTCGAGCTGGCGCTGCGCGTCCACGGACCGCCGGTCTACGTCCGCCATGCGATCGTCCACAACACGCACGTCGTCGCCGACCTCGAGGCGAAGGGCGCGGTCTTCGTCGAGGACGAGCGGGAGGTGCCCGAGGGCGGGCTGCTCGTGTTCAGCGCGCACGGCGTCGCCCCGGAGGTGAAGCGCAACGCCACCGAGGCGGGCCTGCGCACAGTCGACGCCACCTGCCCGCTCGTCACCAAGGTGCACTTCGAGGCCCGCGACTACGCCGAGGCGGGTTACGCGATCGTGCTCGTCGGCCACGCGGGGCACCAGGAGGTAATCGGCACGATGGGTCACGCGGCCGGCTCCATATGGCTCGTGGAGACCCCCGAGGACGTCGACGGGCTCGAGCTTCCCGACCCCGACCGGGTCGCGTACGTGTCGCAGACGACGCTGAGTGTCGACGAGGCGGCGGCTGTCGTCGCCCGGATCCGGGAGCGCTTTCCGAACGCGCGCGGGCCCCGGGGCGACGACATCTGCTACGCGACCCAGAACCGGCAGGACGCGACGAAGGTCCTCGCCGCACGCAGCGACGTCGTGTTCGTCATCGGGTCGGCGACGTCCTCGAACTCCAAGCGCATGGTCGAGGTGGCGCTCGCCGCGGGGGCCCCCGCGGCCCATCTCGTCAACGACGCGTCCGCCATAGAGGAGGCCTGGCTGGAGGGTGTCACCACCGTCGGCCTCACGTCGGGGGCGAGCGCGCCCGAGGCCCTGGTGGACGGGGTCATCGCGCGGTTGCGCGAGCGCCCCGGCGGCGTCGCCGTCGAGCCCCTCGAGGTGGTCGCCGAGGACATGCACTTCGCCCTGCCGGCCGCGCTCCGCCGCCTGCCGATGGCTTGAGCCTGGCTGCGGCCCCGCCGGCCCGGACCCCCGAGCAGCGCACAGCGCGCAGCGGTCGCGGACGGCTCGGTGGGGCTACGAGCGGTCCGCCGGGGGGCCGATCGCGTCGATCCGCGCGGCGAGGTCGAGGTCGTTCTGCGTGACCCCGCCGGCCGAGTGGGTGACGAGGTGAAGCCGCACGGTGTTCCAGCTCACCGCGATGTCGGGGTGGTGGTTCGCCTCCTCGGCGACCTCGGCGACGGCGTTCACGAACCGCATCGCCTCGGCGAAGTCGGCGAACGCGAACGTGCGGGCGATCCCCTCGACGGTGCCGGTCCAGCCGTCGAGGCGGTCGAGGCCGTGGTGGAGCGCGTCGGGGTTGAGCAGGTCAGCCATCGTCGCGGCCTCCTTCGCCGTTGCCGGGTGCGGGCCGCGGATCGTCCAGGCCGAGGGCCTGGCAGAACAGCGCGCCGATCTGCTCCCACTGCCAGCCGCGCAGGCCGAGGGCGCGGCGAAGCTCGTCGGGGGTCGCCGGGTCGGCGAGCACCGCGGTCATGAGCGTGCGGCTCGGGCACAGCACACCGGCGTCGATGCCGAGCGCGCGGGCGCGCTCGGCGCGCAGCGCCCGCAACCGGTCGACGAGTGCCCGGTCCTCGTCGCTCGGCCGCCGACCGTTGCCCGGCGCACGCTCGGCGACCTCGGCGTCACCGAGCGACTCCTCGTCGAGCGCGGCGAGCAGGTCCGCGCCGAACCGGCGCACGGCCTGGCGTCGCAGCCCCCGCCGCCCCAGCTCACCGAGCGCCGTCGGCGGGGTGGCGGCCAGGTCCAGCAGCACCTTGTCGCCGGCGATGCGGCCCGGTGCCGTGTCCGTCGCCCGGCCGAGCTGCTCCCGCGCCTCCCACAGCGCGCGCAACCGTGCCCGCGCGTTGCGGTTCAGCCGGCCTGCGCCCCTCGTACGCGTCCACTCGCGCCGCGCCTCGACCGGTGGGAGGGCCAGGACTGCTGCGAGCTCCTCCCGGTACCAGTCGTGGCGTCCGGTCGCCTGGAGGCGGGCCTCGAGCTCCCCCCAGAGCGCCGGGAGGTCGGCCACGTCACCGGCCGCGTAGGAGCGCATCTCGGGGGTGAGGGGACGGGCCTCCCAGTCGGCGCGCTGCATCGCCGACTTGTCGCCCACGAGCTCGACGCCGAGCAGGTCGGCGAGCAGCGTCTCGAGCCCCGTCGGCAGGCCGAGCACCGCGGCGGCCAGCGCGGTGTCCTCCACGCGCGGTGGCCGGATGCCGCGGCTGGCGAGCGGCTCGAGGTCGTTCTCGCACGCGTGAAGGACCGTCGTCCGCGCCGCGAGGAAGTCCTGGAGCGGCGCGAGGTCGTCGACGGCGAGCGGGTCGACGAGGGCGACCCGGCCGTCGCCGCCCACCTGGATGAGCGCGGCGGCGCGGTAGTAGCGCTCCCAGTCGGAGCGCTCGACGTCCACGCCGACGACGTCGAGGTCGGCGAGTCCAGCCAGGGCGGAGCCGAGCCCGGACGTGCGGTCCACCAGCGTGACGCGCTGCAGGGGCATGCGGGAAGGATATGGGTCGTCACCGCGAGGCGCGGGGAAATGCCGGATGGCGGCGGAAGCGGTTAGGGTTGCCGGTCATGACGGCGGCCCTGATGTGCGTCCACGCGCACCCCGACGACGAGGCAATCGCGACGGGCGGGGTGCTCGCTCGTGCCGCCGACGAGGGTCTGCGCACCGCGGTCGTCACCGCGACGGGCGGCGAGCGCGGCGAGATCGTCGGCGAGGGCATGGACGCCGACGAGATCCGCCCGCGCCTGGCCGAGGTGCGTCGCGACGAGCTCGCCGCGGCCCTCGACATCCTCGGTGCGGGGGCGCCGCGCTTCCTCGGCTACCGCGACTCCGGGATGATCGGCGCGGAGGGCAACGACGATCCCGGCTCGTTCTGGCGGGCGCCGTTCGACGAGGCGGTCGGCCGCCTCGTCGCCGAGATCCGCGCGTTCCGCCCCGACGTGCTCGTCACCTACGACGCCTTCGGGGGCTACGGGCACCCCGACCACCTCCAGACGCACCGGGTCGGGATCGTGGCCGCCGAGGCCTGCGCCGTGCGGGGGCTGTACCCGGAGGCGGGCGAGCCTTGGCGGGTCCGCAAGCTCTACCTCAACACGGTCCCGCGCTCCTTCGTCGCGCTCGCCAACGCCGAGCTGCCCCGCCTCGGTTTCCCCTCGCCCTTCGGCGAGGAGACCGATGTCGACCTCCTGCCCTTCGGCACGCCGGACGAGGAGGTCACCGCGACGGTCGACGTCCGTCCGTGGCTCGCGCGCAAGTGGGCGGCGGTCCGGGCGCACACCTCGCAGATCGGGCCCGACTCCTTCTTTCTCAACATCCCTCCGGAGCTCCACGAAGCCGCCTTCGGCCAGGAGTGGTTCGTCCGTCAGCGCTCCACCGTGGAGACACCGCCCGTCGAGGACGACCTCTTCGCCGGGTTGCGCTAGCCGCGGCGAGATGCCGTCCGCGCGGCGCGTCGCCCTGGTCCTCGGCCTGCTCGTCGCGTTGACGGTCGTGGGCTCCTCGGCGGTGGCGGTCGCGCTGCCCGACGTCGCCGGGACCCTGTCGCTGGACACGGCGGGCACGGCGTGGGTGCTCGCCTGCTTCTCGCTCAGCTTCTCGATCACCACCGCGTTCTTCGGGCGCGTCGCCGACCTCTACGGCCTCCGTGTCCCGCTGCGCGTCGGCGTCGTGCTGTTCGCCGGCGGCTCGCTGCTCGCCGGTGGCGCCTGGTCGTTTCCCGCCATCGTCGTGGGGCGCCTCGTGCAGGGGGCGGGAGCGGGCGCGGTGCCGGTGCTCGCGCTCGGCATCATCGCCGCTCGCTTCCGCGGTCCGGCACGCAGCCAGGCGCTCGGCGCTCTGACCGCGGTGGTCACCGTCGTCTCGGGGGCGGGACCCCTCATCGGTGGGGGCATCACCGAGATGCTGAGCTGGAGAGCCGTGCTCGCGCTGCCGGCGCTGGCCCTCCTCGTCGGCGAGCCCGCCGCCCGCCTCGCCCCCGCCGGACCGCCCGAGGGCGGGTCAGGTCGTTCGCCCGGGGGGCTCGACGTGCGTGGGGCGCTGCTCGTGGCGATGACGGTGGCCGCCACGACGCTGCTGCTCCAGTCACCCGCCACCGGCCTCGGACCGGCGGCGGCGGGCGTCTTCGGGGCGGGCGCAGCCCTCGGCGCCGCGGGGATCGTGCGGCACCTCGGCCGGCGCCCGCTCGGGTTCCTCCCCGCGGTCGTGGTCCGCGACGGCGCCTTCCGGCGGTGCGCCTTCAGCGGTCTCGCGCTGCTCGCCGCCTACGTCGGGATGCTCCTCGCCCTGCCCCTTCTGCTCGCCGCCAACGAGGGCTGGCGGCCGTTTCAGATCGGGCTGGCGCTCCTGCCGGCAGCCGGGCTCGGCGCCGTCGTCGCCTCGACCGTCGGTGCGTGGGTGGATCGCCTGGGCCCGTACCGCATGGCGACCGGGGTGACGGCCGGCAGCGCGCTCGGGCTGCTCGTCGCGGCCGCCGCGCCGGAGAGCCCCGTGCTGCTCGTGGTGGGCATGTGCCTCGTCGTCACGGGGTTCGCCGGCGGTCAGGTCGCGCTGCTCGATGCGGTGTCCTCGCTGGTGGACGACGCCCACAGGGGCGTCGTCCACCAGCGAGGACACCGCATCGAGCAGCGCGACCTGACCGCCGGCGAACCCCGTGACGACGAGGCACATGCCCACCACGAGCAGCACGGGGCTCTCC